>QHXL01000338.1:9400-9802 GCA_003222935.1 Acidobacteriota bacterium | reverse complement strand
TTGCTGACACGGCCAACCACCGCATCCGCAAGTTGTCACCCGAGGGGATAGTAACGACCTTTGCGAAATGATCTCACAGAGAAAACCCCTCACGGCCCGAACCGATTGCGGTATTCGGACGACAAGATAAATGCCTTCACCATCTCCGCGTCCTGGAAGTTCCCGCCAAACTGATTCAACTTCGTCAGCCAGAAGTCATATCCAGTATGGTCCGTGTCCTGCGGATCGTTTGGGTTGCGTCGCAAGTACTCGAAATATTGCATTAGTACGAATGCTCGATTCGACTCACCAATCACCAGATCCGCATCCTGCGCCACCGCCTGCAATATCTGAGCTCTCGACTTAGCACCTGAGCCCAACTCCGTTATCAGCTGATTACGTTCCGTCTGTGACAGCGGATTT
>QHXL01000338.1:3800-9298 GCA_003222935.1 Acidobacteriota bacterium | reverse complement strand
CAATGTATCCACGAACTGCGCTGAGCTCATCGCGATCGGAAAGGCGCTGGTAAACCTGGACCGCTGTACAAATGCATTAGCAAATGCGCTCTTGTTGCTGTCCAAGAGCTGCTCCCAGTTACCTTGTCCAACAATCACTCCCAACCCTATCAATTGCGTGTCTGACAGAAATTCACCCAGCTGCACGATCGGCACCGGAAGTTGATGCGTGCCATTTAGAGTCGACGTGCCCGAAGCGTTGCCAAACGACACCTTGTAGATCCGCTCAACAAAATATCCCGTCTGCTGAAACTCGATCGACAGATAGAAGGCTGCCGACGCGTTGATTCTTTTCACAGCAATACACTGAGGATCGCCATTACACGAAGTGATCGTGCCGGTCCAAAACGCCAGTCCAGATGGATCAGGATCACGGTTCAGGAAATCATGATAGTGCTGGCAAACAAAATTCTGCGGGTCGTCGATCGGGTTTCCCGGCGGTTCGGTTGCATCATCAGCGATGAATACGTTTGATACGGTCGGACCACCGAGACTAAGCCCTACGGGATTTGTGAGGTTGATATTAAAGTTTTCGGTGCCCTCAACAAACGAGTCTTCGTTAATCAGTACTGCGAAACTCTTCGTAGTTTGCCCGGCAGCAAAACTCACCGTGCCCAGGGTTTTGACGTAGTCTCGTTTTTCAGTTGCGACTACGTCGGATGTCGAGTAGTCAACAGATGCTGGGCCAGAAGTGTCGCCGATTCGATTAACCGTAATGGTTACACTCGTGCAGTCTTCCTGCACGTTGTAGCTCGATGCGCTGAATTGAACCACGTTTGCAGGCGGAGTTGGAGTTGAGGTTGGCGTAGGTGTTGGAGTCGGTGTAGGGGTGGGTGTTGGTGTCGGAATCGCAATAGAATCAGCTCTAAACCTTGCAGTTACAAAATAGTCGTTTTCAGTACCCGCCAGAATTGCACGACCAGTGGAGTCGAGCGCTATTGCATTTGCGGTATCGCTTCCCCGGTTGGCCAGGTCTGTTACCAGGCGCCCATTATTGCCATATGTAGTGTCGATCGATCCGTTACTGTTGAATCGCATCAAGGCAAAGTCAACAGATGTGAGTGGACTGAAGAGGTAACCAGCCGCCAGAATTCTGCCGTCCGCTTGGAGTGCGATGCCTCGGACAACAGTCATTCCGGATGTTTCATCCACGACTACTTTGCCGTCTCCATCAAAAGAGGTGTCAAGCGAGCCGTTTGGGTTGTAACGTGCAAGTCCAACACCGCCGTTATCTGCTTGTCCGCCAACAACGATTCGTCCATCCGCTTGAAGTGCGATTGACTGCGCGAAAGAGGCACTTGCAATTTGGGTTGCGACAATCCCACCTACACCGAACGAGGAATCTAACGATCCATTTGTGTTGTATCGGATGAGCACAGATTGAAAACTGCCACTGATAAGTGAGAAACCTCCCACGATGATGCGCCCGTCAGACTGAATCACCACATCCCCTGCAGAAGCTCCCGTACCAGCAACCGTGGTCACCTTACCCCCGCTTCCAAAAGAACCATCCAACGTACCGTTCGCGTTGTAGCGGGCCACTCCGAAAATAGCGTTCGTCGCAGTTATCGAAATGGTTCCAACAACGACAATCTTTTGGTCGGGTTGCAATGCGACTCCAGTAGCATTTTCCCTCGTAGTCGCGGGCGTTATGACTTTGCCGGATAAACCGAACGATTGATCCAACGAGCCGTTCTGGCTATATCGAGCAAGCGCGAATCTTGCCGATGCGCCATCCGCAGTACTGCCCACCGCAAGGATTTTGCCGTCGGGTTGAACAACAACGGCTTGCGCCGAAGCTCCATCTCCGATCGAGGTGGTTACCCGGCCGTCTCCATCAAATGACGTATCCAGCGTTCCATTTTCATTGTAACGAGCGATGGCGAAGATGGAGTTGGTGTCTTCCGCACAACTGCCCGCTACGACGATTTTTTGATCAGGCTGGATCGCGACTGCGTTTGCCTTAGCAAAGAGATCACTGTCGTCGACTCTTCGTCCGTCGCCATTGAATGCGGTATCAAGTGAACCATCAGAGTTGTAGCGCGCGACTCCAAAGTCTCCTTCGGCACCGGAAACACTATGCACCGTTCCTGCAAGAGCAAACCGGCTTCCGGGCAGTGATGCGAGTCCGTTTGCGGCTGCATTTAAACCAAAAGAAGTCGTGATCTTCCCGTCGGTGTCGAATGTAGAGTCGAGCGAGCCATCTGCGTTATACCTGACGGCGGAAAACGCTGAGCTACCGCCTATGTGGCTGACGCCCGCAACAACGATTTTGCGGAGGAAACCATTAGGCGATTGAACGGCAATCGAGGATGCCTGGTTAACTTCTGAGGTTATCGACGTGGTTACCTTGCCACCGATCCCAAAAGTTGAATCAAGCACCCCTGCCAAACTGTAGCGCGCAACTGCAAACTTACTCTCTGCAGGCTGAGGAGAATCCGTAAGGCCCGCAACAACAACAGTGTCAGCTACTGTCGAAGTACCTGGCTGAATTGCAATTGCCGAAATCGAGTCGTCGCTTGTTGGCCCACCAAAGTCGGTAATGACTGCGCCAGTACCTCCCCATGAATTGTCCAGTACACCATCGGCTCGATAGCGAACGATTAAAAAATCTCTTTGTGTTCCACTAAAGCTGCTTCCGGCAACGAGGATCTTTCCATCTCCTTGAACTACTACCGAAAACGCAAGATCGTGGGACGACCCAATTTGAGTAGTTACTTTCCCAGTGCCATTAAATGAAGTGTCGAGCGAACCGTTGGTGTTATAGCGAGCAACAGCAAAAGCAGTAGTTGAAGTTAAAGCACTAAAACCCACCACAACAATCTTTCCGTCCGATTGAAGAGCCAAACCCAGTGCTTCATCGTTGGTGGATCGAATTTGAGTTGTGACTCTGCCGAGTTGACCAAACGTTTGATCGAATGATCCATCAGCATTAAGTCTTCCCACTCCGAAACTCCTTTCAGTCCCTGCCCCACCCGTGAAGAAGGTGCCCGCAATGACAATTTTGTTATCGGTTTGTATTTTTACGGCACGCGCAACTCCCCCAAAGCTCACTGGCTGGAGTCGTGCCTTTCCAACACCAGCAGCACCAAAACTTGTGTCGAGCGAACCGTCAGTGTTGTAACGCATTACCTCGAACGCAGTACCACTTCCAGAAGATCCGCCAACTACTACAAGCTTGCCGTCGCTTTGCGCGGCGATTGAGGTTGCCTCGTCGTCGCCTTGCCCGAAGCCTACGCGGGCCGAGCCAGTTCCGTTGAAAGTTGTATCGAGATCACCCGGCGCTGAGAGTGCACGGTTGATTAGAACCACTGAAGTCGAGATCAAGATCAAAACCGTAAGGACTGATACTACTATTTTGTGTTTCATAGAACTGTTCACTTGAAAGTGTTCGTGCCGCCTGGATGAGGGAGGTGTTTTCTTTTCTCTCATTCTCACCGGGCTTCAGCCCGGTGCTAACGTGACCGCTAAGTTGTTAACCGTTTCAACGGTTTCCACTCTCCGATTCCGAGTTCATTGAAAAATTCCCCGCTCGCGAACCTTCGACGTCAAATCCTCAAACCGTTGAAACGGTTAGGCAGCATCGAACACCCGCAAGGCCCACCGGGCTAAAGCTCGGTGAGAATAAGAGAAGAGCATTCAATTCCGAGGGCGCTCACTCAACCTTCACCAACCTACAGAACTTCAATTCCACACCGGCCTCGCCAGTGAACACTCCGGTGATAGTCAGTGTCTGACCACCCTTCACTTTGGAAAACTCTTCGCGCTGGTCGCTGCTGAACCAACACACAAGTCGCTCGCTTTCCTCTTGCAGCAAAACCGACCCCTGATCAGCAATATTTGCCGGGGGGGACGGATCCGAAATCGCGAGGCCTCGAACTCGGATCTCTTTTCCGTCGTACTTGAGCCGGGCAACTGCAACCGACTCTTTGTATTCCTTCGCTAGTCGTCCCACTGAAAGGGGAGTGGCATGGCCCCGACAGCCAGCCAGCACGACCAGACTCAACAGCAGCCTAATCATTTCTCCCCGATAAAATTGTGGTAACATCGGTCCCGTCGGAATTCCCCCCAACAGTCGATAGCTCACGCAGTTTCAATAGCGCTCACCTTAGTAAGTCCTTCGTATGAAGTCCTGAGAATGCGATGAGAACGTCCTGAGATATTCGAGAGAGTGCGAATGCTGACGGAAACAGGACACCTTTATGAGTTCGGAGACTTTCGCCTCGATGCCGAAGGTAAGACACTCTTCTGTCTAAACCAGCCAGTTCCATTGACGCCGAAAGTTTTCGACACGCTTCAGTTGTTTATTGAGAACGCAGGAAGGCTGCTTGAAAAAGACGAGTTGATGCAGCGCCTTTGGCAGGATCGTTTTGTTGAAGAGAGCAACCTTACTTTCAACATTAAGATGTTGCGTCGAGCATTGAAAGACGATGCACAACATCCAAGGTTTATCGAAACCGTACCGCGTCGTGGCTATCGGTTCATAGCACAGGTAAAACAAGTCTCTTCCGCAGTTGAGGACAAGTTAACTCCCTCGCAAAAACAGTTCAAAGCTTCTTACCTGGGGATTTTCGCGGTGATCGCTGCAGCAATCGTTCTTACAGTGGTGGTGTCGCTCGGGTATCGAGGGACGGTAGCGTCCGCTGAATCGACTCCGATCATGTCCGCACCTTTTACCTCAGAAAAACTTTCCAGTAGCGGTAGCGTTCATGCGGTGATTACGCCCGACGGAGAGTATGTCGCCTATACAAATGAAACTGGAGGCAGGCAGAGCATCTGGCTACGCAAGCTCAAAACCTCGGAGAACATCCAGATTGCGCCACCGTCTGACGGGAGTTACCTCGGACTCGCTATTTCGCATGATGGCAACTCGCTCTATTTTGCCAGACGTGATCGCGCAGACGATGATGCCTCCGCTATCTACCGGTTGAATACATTCGGCGGGATACCAGCGAAGATCGCTGACAAAGCTGAGGGCGGGATAGGCGTTTCACCAGACGACAAGCAACTCACATTTGTTCGGTGCAATTACCGGCCCGAGGATTTTTGTTCACTCTTCGTCGTCGACATTGACGGACAGAACGAACGAAAGGTAAGTACTCAAGAAAGACCTACTCGTATCACCAGTAGTCAGTTCACAAAAGACGGTCGGTCGCTAGTCTTTGCTGCCGGGCAATCGCTGAGTGGCGGTCGCGACTTTCGTCTGATGAAGGTGGATCTTTCGAGTGGCGCGGAGACCAGGCTTTCGCAAACCTCGTTCTTCGTCATCAACAGAATTACGCCCCTGCCAGGCGATGGCTTTCTCTTCACTGCGAAAGAAACGCTTGATGGGAAATTGAGAATTTGGGAAGTGTCGGCGAGTGGAGAAACAAAAGGAGTAACGAAAGATACAGCCGACTATCATGACCTGAGTCTCGACAATGCGGCTCAGAAACTGATCGCGACTCAAATCAGCAACA
>QHXL01000338.1:478-3779 GCA_003222935.1 Acidobacteriota bacterium | reverse complement strand
ACATCTTGTCCAGTTGGACAATTTGAGTGACGCGCGCGTGGTTAGTTCCGCTCGTTCCGTAACCTTTGCTGCCGATGGCCGGATCGTTTACTCGGGGACTGATCGAGACATATGGTCCATCAAGCTCGATGGCGGTGATCAACGTCAATTGACAAATAACGCCTTCAACGATTTCTCACCGCGCGTTTCGCCAGATGGTCGAACTATTTATTTTGCATCGAATCGCACGGGCTCGAATCAGATCTGGCAAATGAATGCCGACGGCACGAACCAGATCCAGGTTACAAAACGTGAAGGTGGCTATCCTCAACTAGTCACGCCCGATGGCAAGTACGTCTACTTTTTTTCCGGCTTCACGCGAACACTCTGGAGACTTGACGTTAATACAGGTGAAGAAAATCAATTAACGGATACCCCGGTTTGGTCTCCGGCGTTTAGTAGCGATGGTAGATTAGTGGCTTACCAGGTTACAGACGAACAGGGCCGTCCGTATATTGAAATCATGTCGATCGAAACGCGCAAAGTACTAAAGAGATTTGCGCTTGGCGGCAAGGATCCCGATATGGTTAAGATCGCCTGGTCCAACGATGCCGAGAGTTTCCACTATGCCATTTCGACCGGGGGTGAAAACTCATTGTGGGAGCAACATCTCGACGGATCAAAACCGAGACTACTGGGTAGTTTGGGTAACGATCAAATCGGTGATCTCAGCCTCTCTCCGAACGGCCATACGCTGGCCGTCGTGCGTGGCAAGTGGATTCACGACGCAGTGCTGATCGAAGGATTGAAGTGATTGAGTTTCCCTCAGCCAGGACGAACAGAACTCCACACGGACCTCCAACCAGTACAAGTTGGGAAGGGTGGCAAGCGTCGCATCCCTGACCTCTCACTATGAGTCCCGAGCGCACCCCGCTTGTCTGGAGACGCTAACTATCTCAACTCACATCACCTTAATCAGAACCACCATCGACACAACAACCACCAGCAATAGCGCAAAAAGCCCACGCAGACTCCTGGCTGCCGACTGTTCGATCGGGGGAACCTTGTAACCGCTGTGCTCCAGGTTCCGCGCTCGCAGCCAGACCATGTAGGCCTCCGATTGAAGTTCATCCTGGCGTCGCGAGACGGGATCGTTAAAGCGATTGTGAAACGGATTATGGAGCAGGGGATTGGGTAATTCAGACTTCATATTCGATTTTCCTTTTCCGCGCTTGTGGTGGAGGGGCTCGGCGCTTTGACAGGAGAGACGGCAACATGCATGCCGATGAAGTTTCGCCTCGTTCGTGGGATTTTTCGCACCCGAGCCTGGTCTTCTGCCCGATAACGTCAGGCATCTACACCAACTCGGGCAAACCGCATCAAACTGCAAAGCGAGGGCACAGCATTCAAGGTAGACATTCGCATTTGGGAAAGGGTCGAGGCGAGCACCCGGCTGAATGATGATTTCTTTAACGGCTTTGGTATAAATCCGATGGGTTTCCTCTGCCGCGCGGGTGAACTCATCAATTGACGAATGGCCTTAAAAACCGCTCGAAAGTTCTCATCATAAGCCTCCTCGAGATCGTCCGAGTCGTCTCACCAATTCCGAATTTGAAGTCAGTAGTTTGATTTAGTACTTTCGTGGAAACTCCATACAAGCGAGCGAGGTCGCGATCGAGAATTACTTTCTGACCACGGATGAGAAGAATTGTTTGTTTAAGTAACTCGTTGGGAATTGCGATAGACGTAGAAGCATGTGAGGTCCTTTCTAGCTGAACTTAGTTTGGAAGGCATTGTTTGCAGTTACTGTTTGGGGAAAAGCCCAAATCTTTCTACGTCGTACTTGATCGTTGTTCGGTACGACTCGTCGTGATAAAAGCACCTGTCTTTTCCCAGTCCCCGAAACACGGAGACCCGCTTGACGCAAACTCCCCCGCATGGCGCTTTGCCCGCATGGGACGTCGATGAGTTACCGGCGCCGCCACCGTTTGGTTTTCGAAATCTCCTGCGCGTCATTGGACCAGGTGCAGTGATGGCCGCCACCTCGATCGGTGGTGGCGAGTGGCTGGTCGGTCCGGCGGTGGCAGTTAAGTACTCGTCCTCGATATTTCTGCTTGTGACTGCCGCAATCTTTCTCCAGGTCATTTTCAATCTCGAGGCTATTCGCTACACGCTGTACACGGGTGAGCCGATCTATGGCGGCATCATGCGCCTCAAACCGGGCCCCACATTCTGGGCGTTGTTCTACACGGTCGTCGGTTTCCTCCAATTAGGTTGGCCGGCTTTGGCTGGAAGCGCCGCCGCGACACTCCTCAGCGCGGGGATGGGTAAAGTTCCAACCGCCGAGAACAGGGAAGTGCTGAACTGGATCGCCACGGGTTTGATCTTCGCTGTTGTCCTGATTCTTTTGTTCGGGGGAACGATCGAGCGAATGCTGGAACGATTTGCCTGGACCATGCTGATTATCGTGTTCAGTTTCCTAATCTTCGTAAACGTCGCGTTTGTTCCCGTCAGCCATTGGTGGACAACCTTCACCGGATTCTTCAAGTTTTCCGGGCTGGTCGCGCCCGTTGATTGGGCTCTTATCGGCGCACTTGCGGCAACAGCTGGATCGGGCGGGCTCGGAAATTTGACCATTACAAACTGGGTCCGCGACAAAGGGTTTGGAATGGGAGCCAAAGTGGGCGCGATACCCAGCGCGATCGGAGGACATGAGATTCTGCTGTCACATGTCGGTAAAGTTTTTCCGATTAACGATGAGAATCTTAAGCGTTGGAACGAGTGGATGCGTTACGTACATGCTGATCAGATCTGGGTGTGGGCCATCTGTTGTTTCCTGGGGATGTATCTCAACGTGAATCTCGCCACCTACGTCGTGCCGCACGGCACTGATATGCAAGGCCTGGGAGCTGGCGCTTATCAGGCAAAATATCTGGCGGAACGAATCTGGCCGGGTTTTTGGTTTGTCACGCTTTTCAACGGTTTCTGGATCTTGTTCAAAACGCAACTCGGCAACACGGACATTCTCGTGCGAACTGTGACGGATGCGTTATGGATGTCGAACACACGCCTGCGCGCGTGGAAACATTCGGCTATTCACCGAATCTACTACGCGATACTAGTGGTCTTTTCACTGTGGGGAGTAGTTGCGATTCGAGCAGCTTCGCCGCTGAGACTATTCACGATACTGGCGAACGTTGCCGGAATGGTAATGGTGCTCGGAGGGGTCCAGATTTTTATAGTCAACCGCCGTTTCCTGCCTCGAGAACTTCGTCCTGCAATCTGGCGTGAAGTCATGCTGTGGATCTGTGTGGGGTTTTAC
>QHXL01000338.1:0-451 GCA_003222935.1 Acidobacteriota bacterium | reverse complement strand
TTCTTTGTTGTGAGGAGTTTGATTCGGTAAGGATCGATTGACCAGGCAAGTTGTTTTCCGCTGCTTCGTCTCCCTGTAAACCGGTAGGAGCCATGACCTAGTTCTTCATCACAAAGTCATGAAGACACAGAACGGTGGAGGTTGACACTTCTTTCTCATTCTAGAGAGCCAGCGATATCCCTCATCCCGAAATTCGGATAAAGTACCCGGGCGAACCCAGATCCCATCTAGCGCATCGATCTGAAAAACTCGTCCGTCAACTGCCTGGCCATCGCCGCAAATTCTTTTTGCGGTGCGCGAAATTCTTTCAGAATCTTCAATTCTCTTCTGAGCACTTCCTTGAACCTGGGCACACTTTGAAACTCAGTCATGTTCAAATGTGCCTCCTTTACGCGCTCGATCTGCGCCCTAATTCGCTTTGCCAACTCACCACGTCTTCGCACAAGCGCCG
>QHXL01000337.1 GCA_003222935.1 Acidobacteriota bacterium | reverse complement strand
AACGTCTCTGGATCGTCTGTCCGTGCGTCCTAAGTGAGAAGGAAAGAATTAGAGGTCTGTCAGTCGACGACTTTTCGTTTGGACTTGGAAGCCTCAAAGGCCGTGATGTCGCGTTGAATGCGGCGCTGCACTGCCCCGAGAAGTTTGTGCAAGACCTTTAGATGACGAACGACGTCCGGTTGCGAAGAAGCCTCATCGAGACCTGGGGATAAACCGGACTCGATCGATTCGGAGCTGCTCACCTGCCCCGCTTTGATCTTTTCGTAAAGGCTGGTAGTGCGTCTTTCAGGCGCAACTCCCAACTCTTCTCTCAGGGAAGTAACGCAACGATCGTATTGGCGTAAAGCGGTGGTGCGATCGCCGGCTGCGTAATAAAGCTTCATTAACTGGCGGTGAGTGCGCTCCTGCGCGGGATCATGGCGCAGAATCGTCTGGGCATAACTTTGTCCCGCTTCGTACTCGCGATGCTCGTTTGAGTAGCGCAGGAGCTTGTCGAGCATAATCAAATACTTGTTCTGCAGACGCTCTCGCTCAAAGAGAATCCAATCCTGGTACCACCCTGCAAGCAAATCATCGCGGTAGAGGGTAACTGCTTGTTTGAGGCTACTGGCCACCTCTTCATCCAATTGATTGCCTGGGAGGCCTTCAGCCCTAACAAACGCCTCTTCGAATTCTGCGACATCGCACCAGGGACGATTTTCAGCATTCAACCTGAGCCAGTCATGCTCGACTACGACAATCTTTTCGTGGGACGCAGATCCTGGTTCGAGCACACTTTGCAGATGCCAGATTGCCTGGCGCAGATACTTTTTCGACCGCTCAGTTGAGTTCTCGCTCCATAACAATCCCGCGAGCGTTTCGCGCGAGTGATGCTGGTTGCGATGAATCAACAGGTAACTCAGCAGTTCCTGGTCTTTCGCGGCCTCAAGACCTTTCAGGGTATTGTGCCCATCGCTGGCGGCAAATTTCCCAAATAGGCGAAACTGTAACTTCGACATGCCGAGGACTCTTTCTGCGAGGGAAGGGCCTGGGTGAACCGAGTGTGTTTCGTGAACCAGATGTCGGGGGGTCTTCTTATTTGTCTGCGAATAAGAACATAAAGACTGAGAATCATGGCAGGAGCCGTTGCGGTCAGCGCGAAACAAAACACTGATGCACGCAAGGCCTTTGGGAAGATTAAGAACATTTCACGATCCTTGATGAAATGCCGTTAGAGACGGTTGTTAGATAACAAGCATCCTGCGCATTTACGGGGCCGCACTTTGCGTTCAGGCTGCTTGTTCCCGGCTCAGTCGATCTAATTCGCTGACGGGTTGATTAATTGGCGCTTATGAAAGCTGGCCAACAATATTCCCGATCTCCCGAGAAAGTCAATTTAAATTTTTGCTAAATGATGTAAGTCAGCACTAACCTTCGTACCACCGCGAGCGTGCGGCCCACGAATCTCCCTGCTCTACAACCCGGGTTTGAAGAATTCATGGTTTATCAGGACGGCAAATATGGTTTTGTCGCAAGCGGAGAAGGAAGAGAATTTGTCCGGCCAAACAGTTTGACTCCGGCGACTGATGTGCGGAAGCGTTCTGCAGCCACAGAACGGCCGTGGGCGACGCCTTTCGTTGCGTTAACGACGACTGAATTATGCCTGATACTCAATCGCCGCTAACGCGACGAAACCTCGGCGTTGACGCGGATGAGGAGTTCACGAGCGGCGTTGAATCAGAGTGCGAGTGAAACGCTCAACATGAATGCCGAACTGAAGGTTGGGGTGCCGCCTGAAGGTGGCACGGGCGTCCTGCGCCCGTGGGGCCACGCGCAAGATGCGCGTGCCACTTCAAAGCGTATCGCCACCGAACTGAAGTATGGGTTTGGGTTGGAAAGTTAGTCGGAGAATCGAACGGGCAGCGCCACTCGGCGTGACAATAATTATCAACGCCGATATGGCGACTGCCCGTCGTCCTGCCAGGCCCGACACCCGGCAGAATCCGTCCTAACTGAAATGTGGGTTGTCAGGAGCAGAGCGTGGAATGCTCTGCTTCCCTTTTCTGCGCAGTGATGTAGGCCCTTCCAGCTTCCTGACTGGATCATGAATTGATCAATTTTTGACTACGAAAAACTGAGACTTTGTCGGGATTTATTTGTCGGGTTTTGTGTCGGGAGGCACAGTCTACCAAAAACTTTTCGCCGATGCACATCGACAGTTGGTTTAGTGTCTTCGATTCGGCTTCAGTGATAAGAAGCTAGCTGCGGTCTTACCCTCTGCCATTCCTGTCGTAAGGAATTCAATAGTTGTTCGGCATTCCCCAAAGACCGGGTTTCTCCACACGTCTCCAATTCGGCGCTTAGTCTGGCCATTTCGTTTGCGCCAATGTTGGCGGCGCCACCTTTCAATCGATGAGCAGATTCTTCGAGCGATTTGCAGTCAGTGTGCTCGATCGCTTCTTCGATCTGTCCGATCAATCTTTTCGCATCCTGAGTGAACATCGGCAGAATCTTCGCAACCATCTCCTTGCCGTAATCTTCCTCGAGTTGCTTGAGACTTCTTGCAACTTCGGTGGTAGAGGCAGGATCGTCGCTGCCTTCTGCTTCCGACGAGGCTGCGGCGATCCACTTCTCAATCTTTACCGACAGTTCTTCCTTGCGAAACGGTTTCAGCAGAAAATCGTCCATGCCGTTTTCGAGACATTTCTCTCGCTCGCCGCGTGTTCCACTCGCGGTGACCGCGATGATGGGCACGCGTCGTTTGTCATCTGATCGTTCGCGAATCCGTCTGGTAGCTTCAAAGCCATCCATTACCGGCATGTGGCAATCCATCAACACCAGCGCGTAGTCCGAAGTATCTAACATCGACAGCGCCTCGCTGCCGTCTTTGGCGACGTCGACCGAATAACCCAGTTTTGCTACCTGGAACCTGGCGACCTGCTGATTGACGGGATTATCTTCCACGACTAACACACGGAGTCCGTCGCTTCCAGTCGCAGTTCGGTCTTGATCCTTCGTTCTATCAGCCGACTCGGTCAGGCCGCTGTCAGGTTGCTGGTTCAGACTGGTCGTCGAGAGAAACTGGTTTCTCATTACAGTGACCAGGCAATCATAGAGAACGGACTGGCGGACCGGTTTCGTGAGCACTGCCTGAACGCCCGCTGTTTTCAGGAATTCTTCGGACGGTCGTTGGGCAAAAGTCGTGAGTAGAACCAGGCGCACGCTCGCCAGTTGAGGGTCCTTGAGGATGTCGCGCGCCAACTCCTGTCCTTCGCGGCCATCCAAATCGTGGTCAATCAAGGCAAGATCAAAAGGACGGCCATCGGCAGACGCAACTCGCAACCGATTGAGCGCAGTATTGAACCCGTGCGCTTCGGCCACTTCGAGACGCCACGCCGTAAGTTGTTTTCTCAGCGCCTCTCGATGAATGGGTTTGTCGTCAACGATTAGTGCTCTTAACCCTTCAAGGTCCGTTCGCGCGGGCGCTTGAACATTGCGCGCGCTGGCTTTTTGCAGAGGCAGATTAAACCAGAAAGTTGAGCCCTCACCGGGTTGGCTCTCGACGCCGATCTCTCCACCCATCAATTCGACGAGATGCTTTGAGATCGTCAGCCCGAGTCCGGACCCGCCGAACCTGCGCGTGGTAGTTCCGTCCGCTTGAACAAAGGGTCTGAAGAGTCGTCGTTGTCCTTCTTCAGTGATGCC
>QHXL01000084.1 GCA_003222935.1 Acidobacteriota bacterium | reverse complement strand
ATTTGCGTCGACTTGCTGACGAGTATTATCACTGGCGAGATCAGAATTACCCGGTTATCTCCAGCGATAATGGTCTACACACCTGGGACAATCGTCTTACCGACTACTCCCTCTCCGCTATTCTTGCGCGCAGACTTTACGTCAAGGATCTACTCGCCAAAGTCGAGGCAATGCCGACCAAGACATGGTCCAAAGAGGATCGCGTTGACTGGTTATTGTTCCGCGCCCAGCTTGATGGCATTGCGTTCTTCAATCGCGTCATCGACTCCGAGGAGAGTGATCCGCAAACGTACGTTAATGAATGCAGTAACGGGATCTTCTCGTTGCTGAAGAAGGAGTACGACGCACCGCGTGTTCGAGCGGTCGCTGCCACGGCGCGATTGAAGCGGATGCCTTTCATGATCGAACAGGCGAAAGGAAATCTAACCAAGCCAGTTCAGTTGTACGCAAGACTAGCAATCGACTCGGCGCGCTCCATCGATAGTCTTTTCAACGACAGTTTGATGACACTTGCGAAAGATATGTCGCCGGGAGAGAAGGCTGAACTGGTTAAGGCTCGCGACAACGCAATTACTTCACTCCATGGTTTTGCTGACTGGCTTGAGAAGCGCTTACCAGGGATGGTGCCTTTCAAGGCGATGGGTGAGGAGAACTACAACTACATTTTGAAGAATATCTACCTGTTACCGCTCGATGCGGATCAGGTCGAGATGCTCGGACAGGCAGAACTCGCGAGATACCGTGCGCTTGAATCGCTGTTGCCGGATCCGTCGCTCGCAGATCCGAATCCTTCACGAAGCAAGAGTATCCCGAAGGATCAGCAGGACTTTCTGCGCAGCTACGAGAGCCGGCAGACTGAGATGATTGATTTTCTGAAGACAAATCATCTGGTGACGATTCCGTCTTACATGGGCCAATTTGAAATTCGTCAGTTACCCGAGGCATTCAAACCGACCAGTCCAGGCGGCTTCATGAATGCGCCCGGTCTTTACGACAAAGACGCCAGCGGCTTCTATTTCATTCCCACCTACAACCCGGAGAGTAAGAACTTCTACATTCGTGCAGCTATCGAAGACCCGCGACCGATACTTGGTCACGAAGGAATTCCTGGCCACTTTCTCCAGATATCCATTGCGAATCATTTGCCGAACGAGATTCGTCGTCAACATGGGGATGGAATCTTTATCGAAGGCTGGGCTCTCTACACCGAAGAAATGTTGATGCGCACCGGCTTGTATCCCAACAACTCCGCTTCACAAGGTCAGATACTTCGTCTTTCGCGTTATCGAGCGGCTCGCATCGGAGTCGATGTAAATCTGCACACCGGACGCTGGACCTTTGAACAGGCTGTCAAATACTTCATGGAAGCTGGTGGACTTGATCGCGAAGCTGCGGAAGGTGAAGCAGCCGGCGCGGCAGCGAGTCCTACGCAAAAAATTACCTACATGACGGGCAAGTGGCAGATAATGCGCCTGCTTGGTAAATATCGCGACAAGCAGGGTGCAAATTACAAGTTGGGCCAATTTCACGACGACTTGTTGAAGAACGGAAGCCTGCCCCTGTCGGTCGTTGAGTGGCTGTTGCTGGATGATTCGAGCTCGCTGGACCAAGCGTTGAAATAAAACTTCTCTGTGAATCCTCCGTGTCTCAGTATCTCTGTGGTGAAACTAGTCGCGAGCATAAGATAACCACAGAGACGTCAGAGACGCAGAGAATTCACAGAGAAGAAACAACTATGAAATCTCAATCGGAGCGACGCTGGGTTATCAAATATTCAATCCTGACGATTGCCCTGGCCCTGCCGCTCCTTTGGTCTTTTCGCTGGGTTCGAAATTACTATCCCGCAACTGTCTGGGACATGATGCTGGCCAGTGATCTGGAAACGCGCCGAAGGTATTGTGTTCTCCGCGGCGAAACCGTTTCCGGGAAGACCATTGAAATTAGACCAACCGAATTGGTGAATGCGACGTATGCCCGCACCTGGACCATGGTCAACTTCACGATTGATAATCGAAGTCTTAGCCTGCCGTCACCTCACCCGGACAACGCAGTCTTGCTCAACCAGTTTGGAGGAGTTGGAAGGCTTCCGCCCGGGGTACGCATTCCCGATCTGCTCAACGCGTGGGCAAACCTCTACAACAAGCGACTGCCTGGCGATTCGCCGGATCGACTAAAGGCAATTCGACTTGATCAGTATGAATGGCCCGGCGGCCGCTATGCTGACTACTCGAACTACCTGATGTCCTGGCGCAAAGATCTATGAACCGCCTGGCAGAACACAAAGCCGTTAAGTGGTTTAGTAGTTTCTGCAACGGAAGCGCACTTTCCCTGGGCGTTGCGCGAAGCTTTGTACATGGCACTTTTCTGATAGCAACTCTCGTCACGTCGTTCTCAGCGCTCGGCCAACTTCCCGTCACAATCCTGCGGCCAAACGGTCTGATGGATCTCCTGTCCTGGAGCTTTTACGATCGACTGCTAACGCCGTCTGGAATGTTTATTTTTAAGGGCGTGATGCTGTTGTCGCTACTCTCAAGCTCCGTTGGACTATTCACTTCGATCACGACGAAGTTGTCGTTTGTGCTGGTTCTCTTTTACCAGGGTTTGGTGCGCAGTTTTGGACACTTCAACCACGACGAGATGCTCGCGGTTTACTTTCTTGCCGTGCTCGCCTTTGTTCCGTGTGGAGATGCGTTTTCCCTGGACCACTGGGCGAAACGAAAACAACCTAATAAGCCAAACATTGCGTACGGGTATCCCGTTCTGTTGATGCAGTTGCTGTTGGCATGGGTCTATTTCAGTTCAGCGCTGGTTAAGCTGCGAGTTGGGGGGATGAAGTACCTAAGTCCCGACAATTTTCCGAGGCTGGCCATAATTCACTCGCTCGATAATCTTCATGACACGAGCTTTCGTTATGCGTTCTGGTTACCACAGGTTCGTGAATATTTGCCGATCGTCGTGGGCCTTACACTCCTTTGGGAACTACTATTTCCCCTGGCTGTATTCTCACGGCGCGCACGCTGGTGGATACTTGGATTTGGCGTGGTCTTTCATTTCGCGACACTGTTTCTGATGAACATCTTCTTTCCTTACCAGTTGGCGATGTATTTGATCTTTGTAGACTGGGATCGATTGGGCGCTTGGATCAATCGACGAACGTAAGCCTTAGCATCAATGCTTCACAAGGACGATTGTGGATAGCTAAGCTGAACTCACAAGACAAAAACTCTCTAGAAAAAGTGCGAGTTGGGAAGGGGCAGAGCGGCGCTATCGAGACCTTTAATTAGTGATCCTGAGCGCGCGCCCGCTGACCTGATCCTCCCAAGGGTCGGGACTGCAGTTTACCTATCGTCATCCTCTCCAATGTTGATCAAGAAAAGCCTGCAAGTTTAATAAGAACTGGCAGTCGATTGATGCAAATTCTTGTGCACGTCAAGGTAAGAGTTCGAGCATTTGCGAGCGAGATAAATTTTGCCCGGATTCTAGTTGAAGGTTAGCGCGCTTCAAATGAGCGTCAGCGGGGGCGCGCTCGAAACTACTAATCAAAGGCCTCGGTAGCTGCCGCTCTGCCCCCTTCCCTACTTGTACTTTTCTAGTGACGCACTTGTAGGGCCAGCTTGGACTTTCTAGTCGGATATTTGTACCCGCAACTCTGCCAACTTCCCCACGCGCTGATCTTGTAACGTACTCCTCGCGCCGCCCTGGCCCTTCCCAACTTGTTCTAATCTATGTAAATTCTCGGCCTCAACTGTACTCTATGGTGGAATCGTACTTGCTCGAATTAACTCCAGATGTTTACTAGACACCTAAACAGTTATGACCATTCCCCTAATTCTGATCCTGCTTGCCACTAATATTCTTCCATCCAGCTACCAGGACCCCAAGCGTGTCTGCAAAAAGTCAGCGCTGGCCGCATGGAAGCCGATTCCTAAACTTCGCTATCGATGCGGCGGTGCGCAAAACGACTACGACGAGAAGATTCTCAAACTCCCTGCGCGAGTTCGTGCAGTCAAGGCGTTGGAACGACAGCTCGAAACATTCAACAGCGACGCCTGGTGGCAAACCTCAAC
>QHXL01000083.1 GCA_003222935.1 Acidobacteriota bacterium | reverse complement strand
CCTATGAGAGCAAGACTACAGGGGTCTGATAAGTCTCTTAACCGCAACCGGTTACGACCCAGAGCCCAGGGTTGTCGCGCCTTGGCGGCAACCCTGGGAAAGTACGGACCAAATGTTCCAATCCCAACGGGGTTGCGCCAACGCTTATGATCAGCATGACCCCGAGTCGAATAGCAACGGTCGCAACCTCTTCGAGGTTGAAAACCAATCTCCGACGATTCCCAGGGTAGCCGCCAAGGCGCGGCAACCCTGGGCTCTGGGACGCAACCGCTTCGCGGTGAAGAAAACTAATAATCGGTAGTGGATTGCTGAGGTGCGCGTAGAGGAAGCATAAACAGAAACATGATTATGAAGCAGATGATTCGTTTCATCTCTTACAGTTTGAGACTAGCTTCAACTAAGTATTCTCCATTTGTGCCGTGAGATAAGCTTCTATTGTTTTCCGGACGAGGACGGCCTCTTCTGTTGAGTAGTATGAAGACAGTTTCCTTAATTGCTCAATTTGATCTGCCATTAACCAGAACCCGCCGACTTCAGCTCCGAAATGATTTTGCACGGCTAGCTCCAGGGCTGTGCGATGGACCAGCCTCAGGTATTTTGCTTCTTTATCATTCAGCTTGACGGTGCAATCGCCCAGGGCAAATCCCAGAAATTCCAACTCACTTTGTGCTGACTCAACCATTGTTTTTTGTCTACACGCTCACCGAGTGATCGTATTTGCGAATCAGACCTCGAACGACACCTTGAATCTGGATTCGTTCCGGAGTTTTTACGAAGATCGGTTTGTATTGCGGATTGGCTGGTTCGAGGCGAATGAAGTCAGGTTCGCGATAAAACTTCTTCACCGTTGCATAGTTCCCATCGATCAACGCAACGACTACCTGACCGTTATCGGCTGTGCTTTGTGACGCCACGATAATGATGTCGCCATCCTGGATATTTTCTTCAATCATCGAGTCGCCACGCACACGAAGGGCAAAGGTGCGCCCGCGACCCTGCATATCTTTCGGAACAGGCACCGTGTTGTGGTTGAGGATTGCCTCGATAGGTTGACCTGCGGCGACAATTCCAAGCAGAGGGATTTCGTTCTCTTCATTAGGAGCTGAGGATTGTTCGACCAGTTCAATACCTCGACTAACATTCGGGATCCGTCTGATTAGTCCTTCACGTTCAAGCGCCGCCAGAATTCCGTGCACACTGGCCGATGAACTCATCTGAAATTGACGCCCGATCTCAGCCATTGTTGGTGGCTCCTGGTTCGATTCCACATAGCGTCGAATGAAATCGTAAACGCGTCGTTGTTTGGCAGTTACGGCCATGTACTACTCACCTCACTTTTCTTCGCCTGTCCACGGTTTAAGAATTTTCGTTGACAAGCGAAAATTCAGCGAACATTCTCGAACATGTTAGAGCTGACGTCAAGAGTTTTTTTGGAAAGGAGGTTAGTAATCGGTAGATTGAATTCACACCGTGCCTTAGCCCGGTGATCATTTGCTCTCCTCACAATCCGAAAATCAGTCACGGTTTTTCGGATCGCGGTAAATTGAACCACCCCACCGGGCTAAAGCCATGGTGTGAATTGAAATGTCGGCTAAATGTCCGACGAACTTCAGTTTGTCGTTACATTCGAAGGCGGGCGGGCGACAAACTAAAGTTTATCGGACATTACGCGGGCTAACTTTTTGAGGTCGGCGACGAACTGACGATATTCGAGCCGGCGTGTTTCGTCATCCGGAGCACGCAGAATAGAGGAGGGATGTACGGTAGCCATAATGTAAGGAGCAAGAGTTGATTCGAAGAATTCTCCACGTTGTTTAGTGACGCGAAATTGAGGTCCTAAGAGAGCTTGAGCGGCAGTTGCTCCGAGGGCAACGATCACTTGCGGTTTGACGACTGCGACCTCTGCCTCGAGCCAGGGCCGACATGCTTTGATCTCTATGGCATTGGGTTTTTTGTGAATGCGACGTTTACCACGAGGCTCCCATTTGAAGTGTTTGACAACATTGGTGACGTAGGTTCGTTTGCGATCGATGCCGGCTGCTGCCAGTGCTTCGTCGAATAATCTCCCGGCAGGGCCAACAAAAGGTTTGCCTGTCAGATCCTCCTCATTGCCAGGCTGCTCACCAACGAACAGGATCGTTGAGCGCCGCCTGCCTTCGCCAAAAACAGTTTGCGTTCCTTTCTTCCATAGGTCGCAGGCTTTGCAGTCAGCAGCGGCTGCTTTGAGTGAAGGTAGCGTTAATTGCTTCGGCATTAAGTCTGCCGCGGAAGATGTTGATGAAGATTTGCGAGTTGCCATTGTTCCCTTTGGAGAGTGTGTAATAACTAAAAAATACTATCCGCAGATTACGTAAATTACACAGATTCTTTCTTAGAATTGGGTCGTGCCATTTTATCGAAGTAATCTGCGTAATCTGTGGGTGATCGTTTTATATGAGAGCAATCGTTTCAAAAGCTGAAATTGAGTCCGACATCGCCAGTCGGTTTGAAAACGCTTTCAGACTGCAGGAAAAGAAAACTGTTCTAACGCTCGCAACTGGCGTTAGCGAAGTTGATACTTTGACCGGAGGACTCCCTCGAGGCGCAATTAGTGAAATCTTTGGCCCAGCTTCGTCAGGCAGAACAAGCTTGCTGCTTTCAATGCTTTCTTACGCAACTACGCATGATGAAATCTGTGCGTTAGTTGACACCAACGACGTGTTCGCGCCGACAGTTGCATCTCCTGCAGGAATAGATTTCGATAGGTTGCTTTGGATACGTTGCGGCGCCAACCTGGAACGTGCTTTCAAAGCTACTGACCTGTTGTTAAATGCAGGTGGGTTTGGTCTGGTGATACTCGATATGGGGGATGTGGCGGGTAAGGATGCGCGACGAATTATCTCGTCCTGGTGGTATCGCTTTCGCCGGACAGTTGAAAGCAAACCAACGGCGATCGTGGTAATGTCTGCGGAAAGTTGCACACGTTCTTGCGCCTCATTGACTTTGGAGTTGAACGGTTGTGCTGAGTGGATAAGAACGAATGAACTGGATGTCACAAAACAAAAAGGCAACGTGTTGCCCCTTCGTACTAGTTCTTCGTCAGCGTTAGTTGCTCATGCGAATCTTTTGCGAGTTAATTCGATAAAGGTTAATCAACGTCGTCCACTAACGGCAGGTGTAAATGAGAGTCGATTTAGTAGTAAAAGTTTCTTTTGACTTCAAGTATGAGGGCCATTCTCATGACCGACATCTGTACTCAATTTCACGCACTACCGGAAGAAGTCACGGCATTCGTAAAACAATGTATGGAGGACTTCGATCTCTATGCAGTAGCGATGAAGTTTTTTCCATTTGAAGCCACCGAGGTATCCGCTGAAGAACTGGGGAAGATAACGGAAGCTTCATTGCCACCCGGAGACTTGGCGTTGACTTTAACGAAGCCAAAGTTGCCGGTAAAAGACCAGCTTAATTTCTACAACAAGAATCCAGGGCACCTTCACATCTCGCTGCCCACAAAAGATCCGGAAGGTCTTCGACAAGTAGCGCTGTCTACACGCACTGACGATCCGGAACTTTTGTCGATCTGGAAGAAGGTCGACAGACGCCTGAAAGGAATGACACGCGCGGGTGCATTTGTTATGAACCCTGACACGGGCGCGCGTGGATGGCAGCGGACGTTTCGTTATACAGAAGGGGCGAAAGCAATGGCCTCAACCGGTGTGCCGATGCTTCCCGTTGCCGGATGGAATCTCGTCCTATTCCCAGATAGTTAAGCAACCAACCTCACTTTTCTCGCAAGAGCGTTAAGCCCTCTACGAGCGGAGGGAATTCAACGACTGCATCCTTCTTTACTCCCCAGGTAGTGAACATATAGCCGAGCATTTTTGGTCCAGCTTGTTGTCGACTGAATCTGATTAACGCCTTTGTTGCCTCAACGTCCTTCCAGCCGGCAGGCAAAACTCGGAAACCCTTGTCGATGAATATTGGGATCGAAGGGTACGTCTCCCTCGCTTCGTAATGCCATGGGCAGACAATGATATCTTTCGGAATCAAATCGATAGCCGCAGCCGTTCCATTCGTGGCTGCTTCCCACTCTCCCAAGTCGTACTTCTTGCCATCGATAAGTCGATCGCCCCACATCAGCATCTCGACGTGACGCTTGCGCACCAGGTGAGCGTGAAGTTTATTGACGGCATCCGCAA
>QHXL01000082.1 GCA_003222935.1 Acidobacteriota bacterium | reverse complement strand
TTTCGCAAATTCTTAGTGGCGTCGTAGAAGTATAAGTATTCGCTCGTGCTGGGATCGCAGGCGTCCCCGCCTGCTACGTCGCTAAAGGTTCGATCGGGCGAAATGCTTTACCGGCAGGCGGGGACGCCTGCGGTCCCAGCAACAGGGCGCCCTAAACAAAATTACTTCTTAAATGGATCCCTTTTCGCAAATTCTTAGTGGCGTGGTTTTGAAGGGTGCGCTGTTTTTCAACGCGGAATTTTCTGCGCCGTGGGGGTTTAACGCTCCAACGGCGCGAGAGTTGGCGCCGTTGCTTGCCCCTGACGCGCCGCATCTGCTCGTTTATCATTTTCTGGTAGAAGGTTCGGGAATGGTCCGGTTGGGAAACGACGAACCAATAAAATTGGAGCCCGGTGATGTGATAGTGGTGCCGCACGGCGACGCTCACATTATGTGCAGCGCGGAGGGCGTAGCGCGCAAATTGTCAGCGGCGATGATGGCCAAGTTGCAAACTCACGATCTCAGCGCGATGCAAACTGGCGGCGGCGGTGAAGTGGCGCGTTTCGTTTGCGGCTTTATGGTTTGCGATCCGCTCTTGTGCCGCCCGATCCTGCAGAGCCTTCCACAGGCATTCAAAGTCAACCTGCGAACTGACAGAGCGGGCCAGTGGTTGGAGAAGACGCTGCTTCACCTGGTTGAGGAAGCTTCATCAGAAAATGTCGGCAGCGAAGCGGTACTGGCAAAGATGTCGGAAGCGCTGTTTGTCGATACGTTGCGTCGTTATCTAGCGGGATTGCCGGAGCAGGAGGTTGGCTGGCTGGCCGCCGCGCGCGATCCGATTATCGGAAAGAGTTTGATGCTCCTGCACTCGCGAACTTCCCATCCCTGGACCATTGCCGAGCTGGCTAAGGAAGTCGGCATGTCGCGCTCCTCCCTGGTCCAACGGTTCACAAAATACCTGTCTGAACCACCGATGGCCTATCTCATTCGCTGGCGGTTGCAACTCGCAGCGCGTGCTCTCACTTCAAATTCACGCGGCGTAGCAGAAATCGCCGAAGATGTTGGTTACGAATCTGAAGCGGCTTTCAACCGCGCGTTCAAACGCGAATTCGGTTTGCCACCGGCTCGTTATCGAAACGAACACCGCAACGCATCGGGATTCGCCGCATAACTGATTTTTTGTCCGATAAACTTTAGGAAGCTCTGATTAAGTCTCTTAACCGCGAAGCGGTTGCGTCCCAGAGCCCAGGGTTGCCGCGCTTTGGCGGCTACCCTGGGAAATCGATACGGGATTCCAACCTCGAAGAGGTTGCGTCGGGTCCTCTTCACCGCGAGTTATTTGTGTAGCGTCCGGTTGGCGCAACGCCGTTGGGGTTTAATCGATTGTCCGTCCTTTCCCAGGGTTGCCGCGCTTTGGCGGCTCCTGGGAACAGATCGATACCGGATTCCAACCTCGAAGAGGTTGCGTCGGGTTCTCTTCGCCGCATCTTTTTGTGTAGCGTCCGGTTGGCGCAACCCCGTTGGGGTTGGATCGATTGTCCGTCCTTTCCCAGGGTAGCCGCCAAAGCGCGGCAACCCTGGGCTCTGGGACGCAACCGCTTTGCGGTTAAGAGACTTAGAGGTTCCCAAAGTTTATCGGACATTCTGATTCCTGAGAGCGAAAATTCTTATGAATAATGCTCGAACAATCATTAGCGGTGTGGCCTGCAGCCTTCTCATGTTTTCCACCTTCGTTGTGTGTCAGACTTCGCAACCTCCCGTGTCCTCAGATCGGCAAATCAACATGTTGGTACTGGGTGATTCGGTAATGTGGGGCCTGGGTTTAAAGACAGAACATAAGTCCTGGCACCAGGTAAAGACCTGGCTTTCAACTACCACGGGTCGGGTAGTCGTTGAAAGGATCGAGGCCCATACAGGCGCAATAATCGAAGGACAGGATGTAGCTGAAAATCTGAAGCTGCCGGACGGTGAAGTGAATGTAGCCGTGCCTACCGTGAATGATCAGGTGAATCGTTCTCTGCGTTTTTACGTGGACGGTTCAAAGGTGGATCTTGTTCTGGTAAATGGATGTGCCAACGACGTTGGGACAAGGAATTTGCTAAATGCAGCAATGAGTACCAGTGAGATTCGGCAAGTAACAGAGGTGAAGTGTGGTGTTCCAGTTGAGAAGTTACTGCGTAAAATCACATCGTCGTTCGTTAACGCGCGGGTGATTGTCGCTGGCTACTATCCGTTCTTTTCCGAAAAGACTCGAAATACTATTTTCCTGAAAGGCCTGGCGCGCAGTCTATTGAGGAGCGAACCGGGTACCCCGCCAATCAACAATACGTCAATGCTGCAAAGACTAATTGCCAACTCAAAGGTGTGGTACGAGGCTTCGAATCGGAGCCTGGCTGCGGTTGTGGCAAGGATTAATGCGGAGTCGTCAAACCCTCGCATAACATTTGCGGAAATACATTTCCTACCAGAGTATTCGTTTGGCGCCGGCAAAAGTCACTTATGGGGCTTTGATAATTCGCCGTTCAACAAGCTCCTCGTCTTGTTATCGCTTGGGAAAAAGAAACCTGGAACTAACGATGAGCGCCGCAAGCAACGAAATGCGAGTTGCGACGAATACCATAAACGGCAGGACAGCGATTCATCCGACAAAAGATCAGCGCGAGAGATCGATCGACTGGCATGTCGTTACGCAGCACTCGGACATCCCAACCGAAAAGGCGCAGCTCTCTACGCCGACGCAATCACTTCACAATTGAAATCCGCAATTAGTGGAACAACATGGCTCAGCGAGTCAGGAGTTCGCGCAAGACAGTAACAACTCAGTAAGTGCCAACTCGGACGCGCAGGATTTGCGGTTCTGACGTGAAGTTCAGTCCGTAATCCGTCTGATCTCCATTCCAAATGCGCCGCGGTTTGAAGACCCCACCCTCATACGAGCCTTCTTCGACCTTCATAAACTGACGTTGCTTATCCGACGCTACTGGCTGAAAGTCGACGCGGCAGAAGAACCCGGCAACAAGAAATTCATTGTCACTGAGTTTTGCGACGAGTGCTCTACCTGTCGGCTCCGGATTTCCTGGTGTTTTTTCGAACATGCCAAATTGAGGCAGTCCGTATGAAACTTTAGCGATCCAGGATCCGAATTCCAGTGACTGCGCTGGCTTATTCTTCTCTTCAACAATCGCTTTCAGCTTGCCTTCAAAATTCAACTTCGCGATTTCGCGGCTCATCGGCTCAAGTAACTTGTAGTTAAGTGCGAAATCTGCGACTAGCTCTTCAGTGATCTTCGCAGCTCCCAGTGGGGCATTAGAATAACCGGTATAGTCCAATCCAAAAGTCGCAAAACCGATTGCGCCAGAACCGATTGCCGCAAACACATAGCGCGCAAACTCCGGTTTATTTCCAGACTCGGGGACGAAGAGTGCATTGTCTGGACGCGCGTACAATTCCAGTACTTTTAAATAACGAATGCTGTCCGGTAAGTAGATATCGGGAGCAAGCAGATCAAGTGCAGGCGCAGCTGCCTTCCAAAGAGCCAGGACATTGTCTGTTGGACCACCACTTTCATAACTCGGTGGTCGTCCCGGGTTGAGAGGGTCACGCACGGCAGCGTTCGTGTAAAGAGGTAATGGATAAATCGCTTTGCCGGCGGCCGCGACCTGGCCAATGTAATCAGCAACTGACCACGCATGAAAGAATTCTTCCGCATCAGCACCGAAAACATCTGTCCAGTTTGCTCCGGGCCTGGCATTCTTCTTTAACGCCGTCAACAACTTTTGCGGAACCGGCGACTCGAATAACTTTTGAGCTACCGGAGAGTAGTCCCGAACACCTCCCCACGTACCTGGTTCGTTTTGAACCTGGACCATGATTACCGTGTGTTGTGGATCCACTCGCTTAAGATGACCCATGAAAGCTGAGAAGGCCCGAACGTCTGCTTCCAACGCCGCCTTTGCATACGGTGAAGGTGAGTCAAGTGGACGACCGTCTTTGCCGATTATGTGGGTGCCGAGCTCTGGTGAACGCTTCATCCATTCAGGCATGTAGTGACCACTGCCATTCTT
>QHXL01000081.1:1327-5487 GCA_003222935.1 Acidobacteriota bacterium | reverse complement strand
GAGAATCCTCCCCATCACGGGAGACATTGTCGCGGGCATCGTGGCTTTCTCTTCAACTATTTCACCCGCTTCGTCTGTATCCTGTGGTTTTGCTTTGACAGCTTTTGGCAATGCCTTGATGACAGTCGAATCGATCTGGGGCAACGCGATGTGACCAACCATGACCGACCCAACGTCTGCATCCACAGCTGCGAGAAATGGAACGAACTCGACAGAATTCAACCGCTCGCGAGTAACATTTATTTCCGGCAAGCCCCGATGTGAATCAACTGCAGTGTCGCCGTGTCCGGGAAAATGCTTTGCCGTGGCGATGACACCGCGGGCCTGTGCACCCTTGGTAAAGGCAGCGGCAAAACGCGCGACCTCCTTTGGATCCTCTCCGTATGAGCGAACATTTATCACCGGGTTTGCCGCGTTGTTATTAACGTCAACAACTGGCGCAAAGACGTGCTGCACACCAAGTGCGCGCGCCTCACGCGCGGTAATTTCACCTTGTCTCCGGGCGTAGTCCGGATTGCCAGTCGCTCCCAGCGCCATGTTCCAGGGAAAATTGACGGTGTCGTCGAAACGCATGCCTGCACCAGCTTCCAGATCCGCGGAAATGAGCAAAGGGTACCGGGCTAGCACCTGCATGCGGTTGACCAGGATCACCGACTCATAGACAGGACCACGAAAAAGAATGATTCCACCAATGTGATTTTCTTCGACTTGACGCTTTAGAGCTTTGTAAGCGTCGCTGTCCTGGTTGAGAAAGGTTGCGTTGATGCCGACTGAAATGAGCTGCCCAATCTTTTCTTCGAGCGACATGTCTCGCAGTTCTTCGTTAGCCCAGCTGATGGCTGCCCCTGAAGGCTCGCGCCTGTACGCGGCCGTGCGATCAGTTCTGTCGATCGGCGCAGACGAACGTTGCGACCGGGCCGGTAACACGGCGAGCGATAAAAAAAGGCTCAAGCAAAGAAAGGCTGAGATTAAACGGATTGGTCGAATCATCGTCGAGGAGTTCCTCAATACTAGTCTTCAGTCGCGGCAGCAGGGGCTAACTCATCCTGCATTGAAATCGGTGCGGGGCTAAAAGCAAAACTTGCCAGCCAGGCGACGACGAAGGTTATCAAGCTTCCCAACAGCACATACCAGGTCCAGGCGAGTCGGGTGAAAAGGAAGACGTAGAGCATGGCTGCGATGCTCGTAATCATTCCGATTAAAGCGGGTGGTTGACTCACGCGCCGTAAAAATGTACCGACGAGAAATACGCCGAGCACTGGTCCATTAATTAATGAGGCAATCGATAGAGCCTGACTCAAGGCTGACCCTGCTGAATGACGAGCAACCAACGCAACCCCGATCTGCACAATGCCCCAAACAAGAGTCAGGATGTGCGACACCTTTAAGTAGTGCTTGTCGTCGCGGTCGGGTTTGAATGGTTTGTAAAGATCGTTCACTGCTGTCGCAGCAATAGCATTAAGTGACGACGACATAGCTGCGGCGAAGATCGCGGCCACGACCAGTCCGGAAAGACCGGTCGGCAAGTGTTGCGTAATGAAGTCTGGAAAGACGCGGTCCCCACCCGTGAATGGAAAGGCGGTTGAGGCGGCGCTCGCGTAACCCGTGTCTGTGAACGGATGATAGAAAGCAAATAGCAGGACCCCGATAAAGAGGAAGCCGATAAATTGTGTCAGCACAATTCCGCCACTGGTGAGGAGAGCAATGATCGCGCGCCGTGGACGGTCGGTACATAGATAACGTTGGACTATGTACTGGTCAGTGCCGTGCGTACTCATGGTCAGAAAACACCCGCCGAGTAAGCCTGACCAGAAGGTATAGGTCTTGGTTAAATCCAATGAGAAGTCGAACAGGTTGAATTTACCGAACTGGAAGGCCAGTTGATTGGCGCCGCTGAATCCGCCGTCAATCGAGTTTATGAGTACGACCATCGCCGCAATTGCACCGGCGATGTAGATCCCCAACTGGACCACTTCAACCCAGATTACCGCTTCCATTCCGCCAAAGTAGGTGAAGACGAGCATCGCAACGCCAATCAAAATGATCGATGCGATAGTTATCACCTCGACGTTGGCCGTGGGTTGGAACGAGACATAGACAGCCGCGAGCACGATTGCCGTTAGCAGCAAACGAATGCCATCAGCAATATTTCGCATTACTACAAACAATGAAGCAGCAAGCATCTTGATCTTGCCGCCGAAACGTCGGTCGAGGAGTTGATAGACCGTCAGCAAATCTCCGCGGAAATAAGAGGGAATAAATAGGAGCGAGATGACTATGCGTCCGAGCAAATAGCCGAAGACGAGTTGGAGAAACTGGAAATTGCCGCCGCGAGCAAAAGCGATTCCCGGAACGGAGATGAAGGTTATAGTTGAAGTCTCAGTGGCAACGATTGAGAAAGCGACCGCCCACCACGGTACGGAGCGGTCGCCCAGGAAATAATCTTTGGTGGTCTGCTGCTTTCGGCCAAACCAGGTTCCAAAGGCGACGATGCCTATCAGGTAGCCAAAGATAATTATGAGATCAAGTGCTTTCATCTATCTTAGAAATGTCCGATAAACTTCAGTTTGTCGTGACGTGGGCCACCCAGGGTCTTGCTGATATCGCACGGCAAACTGAAGTTTATCGGACATTTAGTGCCCTCACTGCTTCTTCAACTTTGCCGTTAGCAATCTTCAATGCCTCAACAGCTTCATCTCGCGTCCTCTTTGCCTTGCTCATCACCAACGCCACACTTACGTTTGAGCCCGCTTCCTCAAATACTCGAGTGGCTTCGTCATCACTCAGTCCCGTCTCCTGCATCAGGATTCGCAAAGCTCGTTCTCGAAGTTTGATGTTCTTCGCCTGCAGGTTCGACATGCGATTACCACTGACATAACCCAGGCGAACCATGGTCGCTGTCGACAACATGTTTAGGACCAACTTCTGAGCTGTTCCGGCTTTCAGTCGACTCGACCCCGTGACTACCTCTGGACCAACAACGGGAACAATACTAACCTCGGCAACACGAGTGATCGGTGAATCAGGAACACACGTTAAAGCTACAGTGAAAGCTCCCAGGCTGCGACCATACTCTATTGCCCCGATGGTGTAAGGCGTTCGACCCGACGCTGCAATTCCGACGAGTGCGTCTTTCTCGTTGAAGCCACGCGTGCTTAGATCGACCTTGCTCGCTTCCGCATCGTCTTCTGATGCTTCGACGGCACGATGACAGGCATCGTAGCCACCTGCTATCACGCCTTGAACCAGGTCTGGTGAGACACCAAAAGTAGGCGGGCACTCCGAAGCGTCCAGTACTCCCAACCGCCCGGAAGTTCCCGTCCCTATATAGAAGAGTCTTCCGCCGGCATTCAATCTGACTACGATTTGAACCACAGCGCTTTCCACCTGGTCCAAAACTCGCGCAACAGCTTCGGCCACGAGCGCGTCTTCCTCGTTCATGAGGCCAACGATTTCCCTCGTCGACATCGAACTAAGATTTTGCGATCGCGGATTACTTTGTTCTGTAACAGGAAGAGACGCGGCGTTGTCAGTTTTCATTGTTGGCCAGACGTCTTAGACCGCGAGAGCAATGTGGTTTATGCGTTCGCGAGCCATTCTAGCCGCAGCGACTGCCGGCGAGAAATGTGGAGGAGCAAAATAAGCGTTGGGTGCGACCCTCGCGACTTCCACTCGCAAGGGTTTTAAGATCATTTCCCCACTCGATTTGAAGACGCCGCCGACATAGGCAATCTGAAATCTTTCTCGTTCCAGCTGCAAATGGCGAATAACTGCCGCGGCCGCCCGACCCAGTTCAGTTCCACCATCCGAGACGATCTCCATTGCTATTTCATCTTTACGCTTCGCTGCTTCAACGACGTCTTTGCCGAATCCAGCTATGCGCTCATTCGTTATCGTAGGCGCGTAAATCGCGGTGGTGAGATCGTCGGCAGTAGTGCAGTGGAAATAGTTACAAGCAAACTCAGTTAACAGCGTCTCTGGTCCACGCCCATCGGAGGCGTATGCAATTGCACGCAATGCGCGACGAGCAAGCCAGGCGCCGCCTCCTTCGTCACCGGCGATCGGCCCCCAACCGCCTGCGCAAAAGCGTTTTCCCCGAGCGTTGATGCCACAACAGATCGACCCGGTACCTGCGATCACGACCAAACCGGGCGCACCGT
>QHXL01000081.1:0-1277 GCA_003222935.1 Acidobacteriota bacterium | reverse complement strand
AACCACTTGTATTTCATGAATTCCAAGCGGTAGTAGAGTTTCTCGGATGCGCTCACGCTACTCGGCACGACGGGCGCCGGCAAGACCTACTTCGGCCGCATAAAGATCACTTCGTCGGATTTTTGCCGAGGCGCACGCATTATCGATAGCCTCCCGCACGGCAGCTGCAGCACTGGTCACACCAACACGCAAAGGGTTTGATGGACCTGAACGCCCTTCACCAACCACCCTCATGTTACTGTCCATGATGACTGCTTCGGTCTTGGTCCCACCGCCATCGACGCCAACAACGGAGTGTTGGGCTCGTATTCTACGTGCATCCAGCAAATCTGTTCTTCGTCGGTCAGTAGTCACAATTTGGCGCGGTCGGGGATCATGGTTCTTATTTAACGTTCAGTGTTGATCATTCTAGGGGCGGAGGATCTATACTGGAAACTAAAAGATTTTATTATTCGGATAACCCATCTTGATATGCGGAGACAATCGTGGAAATTCGACAGCTAAGGGCCTTTGTAGCTATTGCCGAGTCGGGAACCTTTACCGCCGGAGCCTTGCGCGTGCACGTGACGCAAGCAGCTATAAGCATGCAGATACGACAACTCGAGAACGAAATTGGGGCCAGGGTGTTCGTTCGTGCGCCCCGCCACGTGATCCTGACTGAGGCCGGAGAGCACCTCCTTCGGCGCGCGAGACACATATTGCGCGAGCACGACGCGGCCCTGGACGAGATAGCAGAACTCGCCGGAGCCGAGCGTGGTCGACTTCGAATTGGCAGTGCGTCCGCCATGGTCCTAACGGACCAGCTACCCGTGATTCTGACTGAGTTGCGCAAGCAGCACCCGGCCGCCGAGATTGCTGTCGGTTCAGGGACCAGCGAGTCGCTGGTTGAGCAAATACTCGCCGGCGAACTCGATATCGCTTTTGTCTCTCTACCAGTCGACGCTCGTGGAATTCAAACTGAACGACTAAGTGAAGATCAGTTGGTGGCGATCGCTTCGCCAAAACACAAACTCGCGAAACAGAAAACTATCAGCGCTTACACGCTTGCGGGCGAACGGCTGATTCTTGGCGAGCGTGGTGGGAACACACGTCGCTTAATAGATCAGTTTTTCGCGCAGGCGGGTGTCACACTTCACGTCGCGATGGAGTTGAGTCGCCAGGCGGCTATCAGACGCATGGTTGAGGAAGATATGGGTGTTGGCATCGTTCCACTGCAGTCAGTGAGAGACGAAGTTGAGAAAGGAAAGTTAGTTCGCTGGTGGATCGAGGGAGCGGAA
>QHXL01000080.1:561-6784 GCA_003222935.1 Acidobacteriota bacterium | reverse complement strand
CGAGTTATCTATCAAGTTCCGGTTCTGAATCTGTTTCGCGTGCCGGCGCGTCACATGGTTGAGATTAGTTTTGCTATTGCAATGCTTGCCGGTCGGGGAGCGACTCTTCTTGAGACTGCACGCGACACACCTCGAGTGAAATTGTACGTCGCAGCGGTGGGGGCGGGTATTTTTGTGTTGACCGTGGCGGCGGCCACAGTCTTTCGCCCGGCTAACTTTCAGATGTTTCGTCAGGCCCCGGTCAGTGTGTTACGAGCTCGGGAACTTTTCGTACCAATTCTGATGGCAGCTTTGAGCGCCGTGGCTCTGTGGTTTTTTGTGAACAAGCGAAAGGGCGCCTCGCTGTTGCTGCTTGCGGTATTGGTCCTTGACTTGAGTCTGTGGGGGCAGTTCAGCGGTTGGTACATGTCGGTTGAACGTATCCCGAAAGATTTCTGGGGAGTGCCGGAAAGCGTCAAGATTCTCAACGAGAAAGCAGGGCCCGATCGATCGAGTTATCGAATCCTAACCTCGCATCAGACTTTTGATCCTGAATCGCCGGCACGCACCAACGGCTGGGTAATTTGGACAGAACCTGATCTGTATTCAATGTTCGGAATTTCGAACGCCGCCGGCTACGATGGATTTGGACTCGATCGTTACAGTCAGCTGGCGGGCCAAATGAAGCTATGGGGGGAGCTTACTGATCCTAACGCGAGCTTACGCAGCAACAGTCGCGAGATGGATATCCTGAACGTTCGATACTTAGTTGCGCGGACCGACAGCCCTGAAAATGCGAAAGCTGATGTTACTGAAACGAATCGGAGTGCGAATCCTGCAGCTGCATTCCCGCCGGCAACGCATCAGTACGACTCATTCAGGTTTGCCGAGAACGATCTGGATCTGACAAAAATTGTTTTGACCAAACGACTTCAATTTACGGTTCCTCCCATTGAGATCGATCGAGTGGCGTTGCTCAGTAACCTGTCGTGGGCGGATGCAATACCGGATAATACTGTCGTTGGTCGATTACGTCTGACAACAAGGGATCAGCGCGTTGTTGAGCTTCCATTGCGCGCCGGCATTGAGACTGGCGACTGGGCCTACGATCGCCCAGACATTCGCCAGCGCATTCGACATAAGCATCCCGCAATTGCGTCGAGCTACGAGGTCACTGATTCTCAATTCAACTACCAGGGTCACAGGTATGTCGCGTCGGTTGCGCTGCCGGAAAGACTGTCGATTGTAAGTGGCGAGTTGATCCTTGAGCCTAACGCGAATGCGCCAGACCTGTTCTTATCGGTGTTCAGAATTTCTCTCGCAGATACAGCCGGCGAAAAGTTTTACCCGTTAACTCGCGAGATGGTATCGGTTGGGGATAGGGCCACTTCTGCTCCGGTGGCGAAGGACAAAAGCCAGCGTTGGCAACTTTTAGCCAAGGGAAAGCACTTCGACATCTTTGAGAACACACGATCCTTGCCGCGAGCCTGGCTAGCTTCTCGAGCCGAAGTGCAAACGGATGCTAGAGCACTTATGACGATTCAGACCGGACTCATGCCTGATGGATCGAAGTGGGAGCCGATGCGTACCGCGATAGTTGAGGACTCCGAATCGGATCGAAATAAAAACTAACTCAAATGGCGATTCAATCCTCGTACTGAGTGAAAATTATTACCCCGGCTGGCGTGTCTACGTTGACGACAAGGCGGCCAGCCTGATCAAAGTGAACTTTGGGTTGCGTGGCGTAGAGTTAACGGGGGGCGAACACCGTGTGAGTTTCTTGTATCGTCCGTGGTCAGTAATGGCGGGGCTGATTATTTCGTTGGTCACTGGACTGGTTTTGTTGTTATTGGCGGTCAAAGATTCGCTCCCATTCTTAACCAAATCGCAGAGACCCGGAGCCGCAACTAAATAATTGATGTTAGTAATGGCTTCGCCGCCGGATGTGAGGCGACGGCTCGGCCTCGCCGTTCAGTAGCTGCGTTCGAGTTGGGCTGTGCCCCTGGTATGAGCTTGGCTCCTTCGCATGTGGACAACCCTACGAGCCTGTTACGGCGAGGCAAAGCCGTCGCCTCACATCCGGCGGCGAAGCCGAGGCGAAAAGGTTCTTACAACAAGAAGTTAATCACTTGCTACACAGTTACGCAGAGGTCGCACAGGGAAGAACGTGAGTCACAGCGAAAACACATCAATCGCTTTTGCAGAGCCACGGTACGTCGATCGAGTGGAAGATTGTTTCTTCTATCACACGATGGATGTGCCCGGGCTTGGTGAAGTGCGCGGACATTGGGACTTGCGCGATCGGTTTACTGAATACATCGGTGGTGTCTCTGTTGCCGGAAAGTCGGTTATAGATATTGGCGCTGCCACGGGGTTTCTTAGTTTTGAGGCCGAGAAGAATGGTGCGAGTCGCGTGCTTTCGTTTGATATTAGTGATGCAAGTCAGCAAAACTTTCTCCCGTTTAAAGACAAGCTGCCTTATCAAGATCCGCCGCGGTGGCTTGAAAGGTATGACGAGGAAATTAATCGATGGAAGAACGCCTACTGGCTTTGTCATCGACTCCTGAATTCCAAAGCCGAAGTTTTCTACGGAGATGTTTATCGATTGCCTGCTGACCTGGGCCAGTTTGACGTGGCTATTGTTGGTTCAGTTCTCGAACACCTGAGTGACCAGATCACAGCCCTTGCCTCCATTGCCCGAATAACCAAAGAAACTATTGTCGTCGTGTCGCCGCTTTTGGAAACCGACGAAAGGATTGCCAGGTTCGAGTCTCTCGCCAGTCATCCAGAAGCAGATTTCACCTGGTGGACGTATTCACGCGGTGTTTATCGCGAGGTGTTCAAGATGCTGGGATTCAGTCTCACCAAAATAACAAGTGCGGACTACTATTATCACTACGGCGAGCGCTTTGAAACGCGTCACACAATTGTCGCGCAGAGAGACTTGTAGGGGCGTCCCTCCGTGGGCGCCCCTTGTTGGTCCATCGGAGTGATCATAGACGGAGGAGCGCCTCCTCGTGATCCCACAGGAGTGATCGTAGACGGAGGGGCGCCCACGGAGGGACGCCCCTACAAAACTTTAAATTCAATAATCAGCGGTTCTGACCCGACGTCCTCAAACCAACAAATGTGCTGATCGACCAGGTCGAGCTTGAACTTGTAGGAACCTTCTGAGTGAGGAACTTCAAATGCGATTCTGAGTCGCACTTTTTCACCGGGAGCGACAGCTCGAGGAAGCGGAGGTTGCCCGTGAAACTCGTTGACTACTGTTCCCTTGCTGTCAGTAATCCGAACTCCCGGCATTACAACTCCGGTTCTTATCTCAGACCCTGCGCGCCACAACGTATCGCCAGAGTTTTCTATTTCACATTCGCACTCAAAGGCCTCCCCGGTTTTAAGTGTCAGAGAACCACACTCGAGTAAACGAATCTGGGCGCGAAGTAAGTTTGGATGCCGGCTGTCGGCAACAGTTGACGCGGGAGCGCCTTCTGCGACTTTTTTACATGCGAGATAGTGATAGTTGGTGGCGATATTCTTCAACGGAAGCATGTCGTCCACGAAGGTTTCGCGTTCGAAGAGTCCGTTGATGCTCGCGTAATCACCGATAATGACGAAGCCATGCTTATCGAAAATTTCACGGAGATGACCGTAGTCGTAAGGTGATTCAAGGGTGCCGTACTTCGTCATCACTTCAAACAATTCTTCTTCAGTTGCAGAGCCGAGAGCAGGTCGCTCACCTTCCAGAATAAACATCACACCCCCAACGGGAAGCATCGCTGCGATGTTTCGCATTACTGCTTTTTCATCTTGAAAGTGATGAAGTGAGTCGTAACAGATGACGGCGTCAAATTTTTCCGCAAGTGGACCGGCTTCAATGTCGTGCACTTTGAATTCGCACTTCAAAGTTGTTTCGTGATCGACGTCGTAAGCAACTTTTGCAACTCGATCGCGCGACATCTGGATTAGCTTTGGGCTGATATCGATCCCGGTGATGTTATAACCAAGTCGAGCAAAGTATTCGCTCAGCCAGCCTGAACCACATCCTACGTCAAGGAGTTTGCTGCCCGCGGGCAGGGCCAGGGTGACCGCGATATTTGCGAAGTCGCAAAAATGGCGGTGCGTTTCTGCATCCATTCCTTCGCCTTGATGCTTGTCTGGCTTGTTAGCCAGGTTGTAGAAAGGCTTGGTCAGCAAATAGTGACTTCGTTCCGCATCAAGTTGATCGACGTATTCCACCGCCGCAAGTTTGTAATCAATGCCATCAGGTATGGTCATGCGTCCGCTGGCCTGAGCTGGACCTGACGCGTTGTTTCCGTTGCCGTGCGCAGCCCTGGTCGCAGGAGCCTCGATTGAGGAAATCCTTTCAGCTCTTTCATAATCGCCCAGAAGCTCTGCGACATTCGAAGCAACACTAACCAGAACAGCTTCGTCGGCTGGAATATTGAGTGTCGTTATTTCTTTGGAAACACTGGTCGTCAACGCGCGACGTGGGCGGCGGGAGATTACTTTTTGAATAAACGAGAGGTATTCCACTGCGCGATGTTCGGCGCTGAATTCATTTATCGCATACGCTCTGGCATTGTTGGCAATACGGTCGCGCAGTGGTTGGTCGACAATCAATCGATCAAGATAGGCAAACAACATCTGGTCGAGTGAGTCGAGCGGAATCTTAACGACCGAATCATCTGGTAGTTCCGCGTACCACGCTTGTTCAGCGACCACGCTACAAACTCCTGCTGCAAGCAAGCGGACGAGACTGGCACTCGTTTCACCAACGGTTCGTTCACGAATGTTTAGGGCTATGTCAGTTTGATCGATTCTTTGCTTGAACTCCTCGAGCGTTATGTGCCCGGTGATTTCCACACAGTCTTCCATCCCATAGAGACGAACCAGGGAATGCACATCAAAGAATGGGTTGGTCTCACCTACGAGTGAATACTTAAACGGATGCGTATCAGCATGTAGTTCTTTGAGACGAGATAACACACGTAGACTCGGTTCGATGCCTTTGCCGGGAGTGATCAACCCAAAGGTTGCAATCTTAACGACATTCCGGGGATCTACCGGGCCACTGGAATCTCGAGTTCGTGAAGCGTCGGGCAGCTTAACGGGCATTGAGATGCGTGCAATGGGAACGTGAGGCACGGTCGTCGCAAAACGACTCCGACTCCACTCGGAGTGAACGATTATCCCTTCTGCAGATCCGGCAATCATCCGGTTTAGCGGAAACTCGATAGCCTGGGCCATGATCGGAGGTGTAGTACCGGTCGCCAGAGCCTTGGCTGCTTCGTTTCGCGCTTCCTTTCCGTGACATGCCTCAACCTCGTTCAGATACAGCTTTAGATCGTTACGATTGCGAGCCAGTCCAAGAAAGAATTCCTGAAGAGCAAAGTCGTGAAAGACGACTATGCCGCTTCGTTGCTTCATCGCGTCAAAAATCCCGGAGTGATAACGATGATCGTTACCCATGTGGTAAACGACCGCGTCGAACCGATCGAGTTCGCGAAGATGAGCACGGCGACGTCGATAGTCGATCACTTCAAAGCGGGACGTCAAATCTCGATTAGATGGATGGAAGCCTTCTACGAAAAGAGTTATCTCAGCACCCACGGCAAGGTGAGGGAGCAGCTCTTCGCTGTAGTCACTGATCCCGGATCGCTGGGGACCGAGCGGGCTGAAGTATGCGAGTTTCATTTTTGGAGTGCGGTGCCTTGTCACCGCTTTCTTATCGAGCACGTTTAAGCAAAGCAAGCTTCTTTAAAAAAGCGGTGACAAGGCACCGCACTCCAAAGTTATTTCACTACCGTAACGGGCACTTTAGTTGTTGTCGATCCTTTGTCGCCGAACCAGGTAACACCTTCCTGGACCATGTCGAGACGCATAAAGTATTCGCCTGGTGTCTTTGGCGCCGTGATCAATAGCGTCATTTGAGTTTCCTCACCAGGTTTGAGATTTTTTGGAATCCCGTTATGACCCTCTTCCTCGGACGTCTGTTTGCCGTCTTTGTCGAGCCATTGATTACCGGCGGCGAGATAAAACTTATTGTCTGTTTGGTTGCTGATTTCTCCGCCACGCTGAAACCAGGTAACGTCGCTCACGTTCTTAATTTTTATATTAATGGTCTCTTTTTGACCTGTGCGTAGTTTGGTCGGCGGTTCAGCGATTGTGACTTCGGCCTTATAGCCATTGTCCGGTAGCGGACCTGCGATTGACGAAGGCGCCGTGGTGTTTGGCGCCGAACCGG
>QHXL01000080.1:0-479 GCA_003222935.1 Acidobacteriota bacterium | reverse complement strand
TTACTCAGTAATTGCGGGTTATTAGGGATTCACTGCTGGACGTTAATGCGAAGATGCAAGGGACGCGCGCCGCGTTCTTTGAACCAACTAACTCCTTCGTGAACCATATCGATCTCGAGGGTGTACTCGCCGGGGGTAGAGGGGGCGGTAACCGTTAGCTTCATTTCTGTTTCGCCTCCGGGAGGCAAGTCTGAACTCAGGAGTGCTCGAGAGTCTTCAGCGATGACTCCATTCCTAATCCAGCGGTTTCCCATGTCGATGAGATACCGATAATCCTTGTCGCCGGTTGCCGGCCAGGTTTCTGAACCAAGATTTTTCACTCTGAAATGTAGATCCAGTTTCTGACCGGGACTCATCACCGACGGTGGAGCATCGCTGGCGATGATTTCTTCGTTGTAGTCAGCGGAGGCGAACGCTGCCTTCATCCATGCCGTCTCAAAGTTGTTTCGAGCTACGGGCTCCTGTGGTAACGATATTTC
>QHXL01000079.1:4748-7256 GCA_003222935.1 Acidobacteriota bacterium | reverse complement strand
GGGCGGACTCACTGGTGTGATGCTGGCAAGTTGGCCGTTGGATCTGCAACTTCACGACACTTATTTTGTAGTTGCTCATTTCCACTACGTTTTGATCGGCGGTGCAGTGTTTCCACTGTTCGGAGCGCTGCATTACTGGTTCCCGAAGTTCACCGGCCACATGCTGAGCGAAAGTCTGGGGAAGGTGACCTTCTGGCTGATGTTTATCGGTTTCAACCTGGCTTTCTTTCCGATGCATATCCTCGGTCTCATCGGAATGCCCAGAAGGGTTTACACCTTTCAGGCGATGAATGGTTGGGCCGGATTGAATCTTCTGGCAACCATCGGCGGCGTTGTGCTGACACTCGGCGTACTGGTGTTCATCATTAACTTCTTCATCAACCGCAAGCGTGGCGAGTTAGCAGCAGAAAATCCGTGGGGAGCGAGCACATTGGAATGGGCCACATCTTCTCCTCCTCCCAGTTACAACTTCCTGCACATTCCCACAGTGGCGGGCCGCGATACGCTCTGGGTTCAACCTGAAGATCAGCCGGTGGTTGTCGGAATAAGAAGCGACGTCCGCCAGGTTCTTATAACCAAGATGCTGGATGCGGAGCCCGAACACATTGACCAGTTTCCAGAACCAACTATCTGGCCGTTGCTGGCCGCACTCTCCGCGACGGGACTTTTTATTGGTTCAATCTTCAATCCGTGGGCAGTAGTGTGGGGATCAATTCCAGTTACAGTCAGTTTGATTGCGTGGTTCTGGCCTAAAGGACGAAAAGCCGAAGAACGACCGCCGAAGGAAGTGCAGCAAAACCTCGGCGAGCAAAAACTCAACGCACAGGAGGAGGCAGCGTAGATGACACCCCGGCGCACTATCGACGTTTCACGACTGCCTACTTATGCCTTTGGCCATCATGCTCTGACCTGGTGGGCCACATGGAGCATGATTCTTATGGAAGGAACAATGCTGGTCATACTTTTGATTAGCTATTTCTTCCTGCGAACTGCCGTGCCTGAATGGCCGCCAGCGCACACCCTTCCTCCGAACCTGTTTTGGGGCACTCTTAATACGGCAATAATTCTCGTGAGTGTCTTCCCAAATCAACTCGCAAAAAAAGCAGCTGAAAGTTTAGACGTAAAGGGTGTGCGACTCTGGATGATTGTCACGCTGCTTTTCGGGGTTGCTTTTGCCGTCGTTCGAATTTTTGAGTTTAAAAATCTCAACTGTCACTGGCAGCAAAATGCGTATGGCTCAATCGTCTGGTTCAACATGGGATTTCATACGGCGCATGTATTAACTGACATGGTCGATACGGTCGTCTTGATAGTGTTGATGTTTGTCGGTCCGATTGAAGGACCGCGCTTCGTCGACGTTTCTGAGAATTCGATCTACTGGAACTTTGTCGTGGTCATCTGGCTGCTTATCTATTCAGTCATCTATCTTGCGCCGCGCTTTTTATGAAAGGGAATATGTCGAGGTCAGCAACACTCTCAGAACTCTGGGCAGGCGTCCTAATCGGACCGGTGGCGGCTTTGACTCAGTTGGAAATCAACTACGCACTTGTGCTTTGGGCGTGCTCACACTCACGAAGTTGGCCACTTCATTTAGTCTCGCTGTTGTTGCTCGGTTTCACGGTCTTCGCGGGTTTCCTGGCGTATAAAAACTGGCGCAGGCTCGCAGACCTGGCAGCGGAAGATTCGGGAGACACACTTTCTCGATCTAGATTTATGGCTGCCGTAGGAACTTTGATCAGCGCCTATATGGCGCTGGTGATTGCGGCTCAGTGGGTGCCGGTATTTATTTATGGACCGTGTCAAAGATAAGCCTTTGCGAGGTCATTGGCGTTGGACTTCGATAGTGGCCATCCTATGCCTGTGTCCTCAAGCACTCAATGCCCACGACGGCAAGCCACATGTCGCGCACGATCTGATCTATACGTGGGGCATGGATCCATTCGTAATCGCCAGTCTCACGCTGACGGCAGGCTTGTACTATCTCGGCGTTGTGTTTCTCTGGCGTGAAGCACGATCCGGACACGGTATTAAACATTGGGAAATGCTCTCGTTTACCGGCGGTTGGCTGACACTGGTCATTGCACTGGTTTCTCCGCTACATCCGTTAGGTGAAGTTCTTTTTTCTGCCCACATGACTCAACACGAATTGTTGATGTTGGTCGCTGCGCCGCTGCTCGTACTAGGCCGGCCGTTAGTTGCATTTCTTTGGGCGTTGCCGATTGGTTGGACCAAGCGGCTGGGGCAGTTTTCAAAGCTCAACTGGTTTCAACACGCTTGGCGGACTATAACTTTGCCGCTGGTTGCCTGGAGTGTTCATGCAGTAGCACTCTGGTTGTGGCATGTGCCCGTACTTTTCCAGGCGACGCTGCGAAGCGACGTTGTGCACACGAGTCAGCACCTTTGCTTCTTCGGTTCGGCTCTGCTCTTCTGGTGGTCTTTGATTCACGGGCCGCGAGGGGCAATCGGCTATGGTTCGGCAGCACTCTATCTTTTTACGACATCGCTGCA
>QHXL01000079.1:505-4717 GCA_003222935.1 Acidobacteriota bacterium | reverse complement strand
TTTTGCCGATCGAGTTTTGTATCCGGCGTACAACGACACCACTTCGGCATGGGGCCTCTCGCCACTCGAAGATCAACAACTCGGCGGACTGATCATGTGGGTTCCAGCTGGAGTTGTTTACATCGTGGCCGCGCTCGCGCTTGTTGCGGGTTGGTTACGGGAATCCGATCGTCAACACCACAGGATTTCTGAAGTCACAGAGCTTTGAAAAGTTATGCGCAGTCTTTTGTTGGTCATACTCATCTTGATCTCTTGTGCCTGCGGGACAACTCCCTCTGGCCCACGTGCGTATGTCAGTAACGAACGGGACGGCACAGTTACCGTGATCGACATCAATACCAATCAAGTTATTTCGACGATAGATGTTGGAGCGAGACCGAGAGGAATTCGCACAAGTCCAGATGGGAAACTGATCTACGTTGCTCTGAGTTTCTCGACTCAACAAACTCCGGGGACTATCAATAAGATTGCCGCAATAAGTGGTGACACCGGCAAAGTGGTTGCGGAGTATGACGCCGGGACTGATCCAGAGCAATTTGCCGTAAGTTCAGATGGGCTTCACTTGTATATTTCAAACGAGGATGCCGGAACCGCCAGTGTGGTCGATACGAATACGCGCCAAGTGGTCTCTACGTTAACGGTTGGGATTGAACCGGAGGGTGTAACCATAAGTCCCGAGGGTCGTTGGGTGTATGTCACCGCCGAAACGAGTAACAGCGTTTCGGTGATCGACACGCAGACCAATCAAGTGGCAGCTACATTCATGGTTGGCGCGCGACCACGGGACGTTGCATTTTCACCCGATGGAACAAGAGCTTATGTCACCGCCGAATTGGGTAGATGTCTTTCTGTAGTTGATACAAAAACCCATTCTGTTATCGAAACGATTGCCTTGCCTCGAGGCGACGGTGTTAAGCCGATGGGAGTGGTCGTGTCAAAGGACGGCAAAAAAATCTATGTGGCGAACGGCCGAGCAAATAGTGTTTCAGTCCTCGACGGTATTAGTTATCGTCCCCTTTCGATTATAGCTGTCGGTCAGCGAGTCTGGGGTTTGGCAATAACGCCAAACGGAAAGAACATCTACGCCGCAAACGGACTTTCGAACGATGTTTCAGTGATCGATACTCAAACCGATTCAGTGGTAACAACTGTGAAAGCAGGAGACGGCCCATGGGGAATTGCAATAACGTCAGCCGCTAAATGATGTTTTAACCTGTGGCAAAAAAGACTGAACAAATTCAGATCGGGAGACGTCGCGTTTCACTTTCCAATTTGGATAAAGTCTTATACCCCGGGAAGAGATTCACTAAAGCTCGCGTCATCGACTACTACATCAGTATCTCCAAGTACTTACTTCCACATCTTAAGAACCGGCCCGTTACCTTGAAGCGTTTTCCGGAAGGCGTCTTTGGCGAATTCTTTTACGAAAAAGATGCCCCGGCCTTCACTCCTGATTGGGTAAAAACTTTTCCAGTTCCGCGGCGGGAGACCGCCGGCCCTGATATTCGATACATCCTGATCAATGACGTCGCTACTCTTGTATGGGTTGCAAATCTCGCAAGTCTCGAAATCCATCCATTTCTGCATCGCGTCCCCAATATCGGTCGTCCCACCTCCATGGTATTAGATTGTGATCCCGGCGAGGGCGCCGACATTCTTTCTTGCGCTCGAGTCGCTTTGATGTTGCACGACATCTTGAGGGAGTTAAGTCTGGAATCACTGGTCAAGGTATCTGGCTCAAAAGGCCTTCAGGTGTATGTGCCGTTGAATTCAAAAGTTACCTACGACGAAACGGGGGCCCTGGCGAAAGCATTGGCCGACCTGCTTCACGAGCGGGAACCAAAACTGATTGTTTCGTCCATGTCGAAACAAGTACGAACAAAAAAGGTGTTTATCGACTGGAGTCAAAATTCAGAATTCAAGACAACGGTTGGCGTCTATTCTCTGCGCGCAAAAATCTACCGCCCGTATGTTTCGCTGCCGGTGACCTGGAATGAGTTAAATGATGCCCTGGAAAACAGGAATAAAGAGCTGCTCTATTTCACTCCAGAGGAAGCAATTGCAAGGGTTGAAGCCGACGGTGATTTGTTCAAGCCGCTGCTAAAAAAGGTGCAACAGCTTCCGCGGGAGTTTCGAAGCCACTTACAACGTCGTAACAAAACATCAGCCATAAGTAAGAATGCTCTGCAAACCTATTCGGCGAAACGAAATTTCGAAAAGACGAAGGAGCCTAAACCCACTCTGAAACAGAGAAGTAGACAGGGCAGCCGCCGTAGATTTGTGATTCAGAAACATGCCGCCAGTCAGCTTCACTATGACTTTCGATTGGAGATGCACGGCGTCCTGAAATCGTGGTCAGTACCTAAAGGGCCGCCGGTCAAATTGGATGAGAGACGGCTTGCCATGCCCACAGAAGATCACCCGATCGACTACTTAAAATTCGAAGGCATTATTCCAAAAGGTGAATATGGCGGTGGGACAGTGATGGTATGGGACATCGGTACGTACGATCTGATCGAAGGAAACTACTACCAGGGTTTTCTTCGAATCTACTTGAGTGGTGTAAAGCTAAAAGGTGAGTGGACATTAGAACGATTCGCTTCTGACAGAAACGGCAAAGACAAAAGAGATCAATGGCGATTGGTTAAGTCAAACAGGAACACACGTAGCGTCTCGAAGGAACGGGATGATCAGTCCGCCTTGTCCAGGCGATCAATGGCAGAGATTGCAAAGGCTTCTGACGCTACGTGGCGAAGCAACCGGGTAAGATCAACAACTAGACTCTCCCTCTAAGCTAACGTACGGAACGTGATTGAGTAGCGAAGATCCGAAACGCCAAGGATACTGTGCTGCCATTCGTGACGTGCGGGCCCGGTTAAGTGATACGCGGAGCGTGGCTGTGCCAGGAGCTTCACGCGTTCCCATGTCGCTCTGTTCCTGGTGCTAAGTTCACGACTTCCGATCTCGCGACTGTCCACGCTGAGTTTTCGTCTAAACCTGATCATACATGGTGCAAGAAGCGAGACGCCGATGACTTCGCCAAACACCGCCTTGTCGCGATGCCATCCAATGCCAGCGCCTGGCTCATATTCAATAACTAATAAATGTTGCAAAGACTCTGGAGCCAGGTGGGCAAACTCCGCCGCGATCGCGCGCAATGGAAGAAAAAACTCCGGGATGTCAACAGCTTTTTGCAGTTGGCCACGTCCGGAGAATTCATACTTCCAGCCGAATGAGACCGTGCGGCGCTTTCCTTTGAACCCGTGGAACTCAAATTCTTTGAAAGGCAGATTACGCACGTGGGCGAGAAGATCGTTCTCTTCTGCTCGTGAGATCAGTTGGGCGCAGTAACTCATTCCCTCAGGGAGATCTGCTACGACTTTATGCTGTTCAAACAATCTAGCTTGGGTCATGGATTGAAAGGTAAGAAACGACCTAACCCGGTCTTTCATTCGTCATATTCGTCCGACCAAGCACCCAAATAAACGACTGGATGTCGACGTAGGCGACCGACGATCAAACTCTCAGGCAACTTCCGTAGTTATGTTGTCTGCTGTGACGCTTTGTACGGTACCGAACAGAGTGCGCGTTGACCGGGCAGCAGGAATAGCTATTGCAGCTTGGTGAAAAGCATGATTGTAGAAAGTGTTGGAGTTGCATTCGAGGTGTATTTGAAAGCTTCATTATGAGAGTGCGCCGGCAAATGTGTGCGCAAGCAGGACGTGAAGTTGTGAAAGAGCGTTCCGATTGCATTCGACTCGGGTTTCCTCACCAAGAACGACACATCCAACAACCATGACGATCAAGGGTGGGAGATTGGTCCGTGGAGTATTGCGAAATTTGAGTTGCAGCCGGAACGTTATCCGAGAATAAGCACATTGATTATGGGACGGCCAGCTAACAAAAGAAGGCTTTTGATCCAGGCAGCGGCATCGACCGTGATCATTTTCGGACTAATTGCGTGGCTCGTTCGCGCCGAAACAAAACCACTCGACCAGAACGAATTGAAAATAGAAATTGAAAGCCTTCGTTCCTATGCGAACGAAGCCGGATTGCTAACCGAACAGGTGCTTTCTGCAAAGGTCACGCGCGCCTTTTTTCAAACGCAAACTTATCTCTTGCAAGACAAGACAGAAAGCTCGAGAACTTCACTTGAGACGGACAAGGTGCAACCGGGACTGGAGGGGAAGCACTGGCAGTCACGTCAACTTG
>QHXL01000079.1:0-490 GCA_003222935.1 Acidobacteriota bacterium | reverse complement strand
CAGATTTAAAAAGAATTTCATCGGATCTAAAGCAATTAGAGGACAGTCTAAAATAATAGGGTTAGTGTCCACCCAGCGATGAAAAAACTCCTCGAAATCTTCCTAAGTATTCTGACGGCGATGGGTGGCTTTGTGGAAATCGGGGAACTCGTATTCGCAGTGAACGCGGGAGCCAAATTCCGTTACAGCCTTTTATGGGTCGTACTTCTCGGCACGATAGGAATAATGGTTTACGGCGAGATGTCGGGTCGCATCGCCGCGCAAACTCAACAACCGGTTTTCTATTTGATCCGAGAACGTGTTGGCTATGCCGCAGGACTCGGTACCTTGATTGCCGCAAGTGCTGTTTGTCTGCTTACCTGCGCCGCAGAAATTGGTGGCATTGCGCTGATCCTCAAACTATTGTTCGGTGGACCTTATCGGTTACTCGTCGTTTGCGGGTTCGTATTTCTAGTCCTGGCCGTCTGGTTCCTGTCGTTTCAATGGATTG
>QHXL01000078.1 GCA_003222935.1 Acidobacteriota bacterium | reverse complement strand
ATCGATGCCGCGCTAAAAGCGATCTCATCGGAGCTTGCCTGAAGTCGTATGAAACATTGTCCTCAGTGTAATCGCGTTGAGACCGACGAAGCGCTGAAGTTCTGTCGCGCCGATGGGACGACGTTGGTCAATGACTCGTCATCGTTGGACCAGGAGGCCGGCACGGTGAGGCTTAGTTCCGGTAACGTCTCGAGCGAGATCATGACTTCCGCTCTTCCGCAGACAACCGATACAAACATCAGCCGCGCGACCGGGGCGACAACTGTGTTACCTCCGCGGCCGACAGCGGGTACGACGGGCGATTTCAGCATTACCAGGTTATGTGGCCCTCGGCGAGAAGGACAAGGCATTCGCCGAACTGAACAAGGCTTACGAGAATCGCGTCTCGTCTCTGAACTTTCTCAAGGTCGAACCGCAGCTTGACCCACTGCGCTCCGACCCGCGCTTTCAGGAATTGCTGAATAAAGTCGGTTTCCCGCGCTAAGTTTGAGTGAGCTAAACACGGAGCTCTCGGGGCAGTAGCCCGACTGTCAAGGAGGGCTCGGCTTGGACAGGGTCAGTAAGTGGCTGTAGAGCCCTCCTTGACAGTCGGGCTACTGCCTATGCGGCGTTAAGTGATTGAAAATGTCTTTATCTCCGAACTCTAAAATCGCGCACTACACAATCATCTCCAAGCTTGGCGCCGGGGGTATGGGCGAAGTGTACCTGGCGCAGGATACAAAACTTGATCGGAAGGTCGCCATCAAGTTTCTCAATGAGGAGTTCGGTAAAGATCCCGACAAGTTGAAGCGTTTTATTCAGGAAGCCAAAGCCGCCTCCGCACTTAATCATCCAAACATTCTGACGGTCTACGAAATCGGCGAGGTGAATGACAAGAACTACATCGCTACCGAACTGATTGATGGAAAAACACTGCGCGAGCATCTTGAGCAAAAGCAACCACTTCCTCTAAGTGAAATCCTAAACGTTGGAGTGCAAGTGGCCGAAGCTCTTGCGGCGGCTCACACTGCTGGAATCATCCATCGAGATATCAAACCGGAAAACATCATGATTCGTCATGATGGGTACGCGAAAGTGCTCGACTTTGGGTTGGCGAAGCTGTCGGAATCCGCTTCGCAAGGTAGCCGCATGAGTGGCGGACCGGATGAACCAACTCGCCTTCAGGTAAAAACAAATCCGGGCGTTGTCATGGGGACGGTGTTCTATATGTCACCGGAGCAAGCGCGCGGCAACCCGACTGACGCCAGAACAGACATTTGGAGTCTCGGAGTAGTGCTCTATGAAATGTTAGCTCGCCGAGTTCCATTCGCCGGCGAAACCGTCAATCACACAGTAGTAGCGATTCTCGAAAAGGAAGTGGTGCTTCCTGGAAGTGCACCGACGGAGTTACAGCGAATCATTCGTAAGGCGTTAACGAAGGATGTCGAGATGCGTTATCAATCCGCACGCGACATGCTGATCGACTTGAAGAATCTTCGTCGCGATCTCGACATCAAAGGAGAGATTGGACGGTCAACCTACCCCGGTTCGGAGTCCACCGCCGAGACAATCACAGAAAATGAGACGCGCGCTTTTGCCGCGGGTGCGACACGAAGTGATCCGGTAATTCCAACCGAAAACGTGAAATCGTCTTCCAGTCTCGAGTACGCAGTGAATCAGGCTAAGAGTCATAAACTTGCGACTGCGATTGTCGTGGTCGTGTTGGTGGCAGTAAGCGCAACAATAGGGTACTTCGTCTTTGCCTCTCGACGTGCTAATGCCGGAGAACAAATAACCTCAATCGCCGTCATGCCATTCGTCAACGCCAGCGGCAACTCCGAAGTTGAATATCTTTCAGACGGATTAACTGATTCCCTGATCTTTCGCTTTTCGCAGCTACCGAATTTGAAAGTCAGCCCAACAAGTTCTGTCATGCGTTTCAAGGGGTCACCGAAAGAGGTGGCCGACGTGGCTAAGGAGCTTGAAGTCGATGCGGTGCTTACGGGCCGAGTCATGCAAGTCCACGACAACTTGAGCATTAGCGTCCAGTTGATCGACGCACGCACGAAGAAGCTTATCTGGGCCGAACAGTACGATCGGAAGTTGGCCGATCTGCTTGCTACGCAACGCGAGATTGCGACGACACTCACTCAAAAAATGCAGCTGCGACTCGCGGGTGATGAACGCGGACTTACGAAGAAATACACCAGTAATAACGAGGCCTATCAACTCTACTTGAAGGGTCGATATCACTGGTCGCGACGAACAAGGGATGACATTTCTAAGGCCATCGACAGCTACAAAAAGGCGATCGAACTCGACCCCAATTTTGCGCTTGCTTATGCTGCGACCGCTGAAGCTTATAACTCGATGGGAAAGAACCCGGATTTACTGCCAAAGGATTGTATTCCCCTGGCAAAAGCTGCGGCCACTCGGGCGCTCGAAATTGACCCGATGCTTTCCCAGGCACATTCGGCGCTCGCTGATTCGTTGGCAATATACGATTGGGATTGGACGGCATCGGAAGACCACTTCAAGAAGGCGTTCGAGCTCGATCCAAATATCTCGTATACACATCTCATTTATGGCTCAAGCTACCTGCAGGGCACCGGCAAGGCCGAACAAGCACTGGTCGAGGCAAAGAAGGCACTTCAGCTTGAACCTCTATCCTTGATAAACAACTCTGTAGCAGTCGGCGTGTACTTGAACGCCCGCCAGTATGAAAACGGGCTGGTCCAGGCGCAAACATCGTTTGATCTTGATCCAACTTTTCCCCTTGCGCGACACTGGCTGGGTTTTGCGTTGATCGTGAACGGAAAGTATGACGAAGCAATCTCTGTTTCCCGCCAGGCGCCGCCAGATCCGTTTTCCAGTGTGATGTCCGCCGTTGTGATCGCGCACGCTTATGCAAAGCAGGGTAAAAGGGGCGAAGTCGAGCAGCAGATTTCACTGCTCCGCGAGTTGGCCAGGACGCACTACGTTCGACCTTATTATCTCGCTTCGATCTATGCGACGCTCGGCGACAAGGACAAGGCGTTCGTCGAACTAGAACGAGCGTTTGGAGAAAGAGATTGCTTTCTGGGGCGGATCTCAACCGATCTATTTATGGATCCGTTGCGCGACGATCCGAGATTCAAAAGCCTGAGGAAGAGAATGAGCCTTCAAGAATGAAGCGTCGCACGTTTTCGCTCCAGTTCGATGGCGCTGCACTCGTCCATGAATCCGCATCGATCAGTGAACCTCCCTGGAGTGCGGGGACTTGTCACCGCTATCCGAAATTGAGCAGTCGTGTTCTAGTATGAAATTGAACCTCCACGTGGCTGAAGCCGGTGGTATCTGATCGACAATAACTAATGTCACTCTCCCCCAACACCACGCTCGCACACTACACAATTCTGTCTAAGATCGGCGCGGGTGGTATGGGCGAGGTTTACCGTGCACGTGACTCGAGACTGAATCGCGAAGTTGCGATCAAACTTCTGCCCGCCGACGTTTCAAGTGATAACGATCGTTTACAGAGATTTGAGCAGGAAGCACTGGCAACTTCAGCTTTAAATCATCCAAACATTCTCACCGTCTACGACATTGGCACACACGAAGGCTCTCCTTACATCGTTGCTGAACTACTAGAAGGTGAAGAGCTTCGTGATCGTTTGGACCAGGGAGCAATTCCACTTCGTAAGGCAATCGACTACGCGCAACAAATTGTCAGCGGTCTATCAGCTGCACATGAGAAGGGAATCGTTCATCGGGATCTAAAACCTGAGAACTTATTCATCACGAAAGATGATCGCGTGAAGATCCTGGATTTCGGATTAGCAAAACTTCGCGGAAACACTGGCGACGCACAAGGGTCTGAAGACGCGACACGAAAGGCGATTACTAATCCTGGAGTGGTGATGGGAACTGTCGGCTATATGTCGCCGGAACAAGTTCGTGGACAGTTGACGGATCAACGGTCAGATATTTTTTCGTTCGGTGTCATTCTCTTTGAAATGCTGACTGGCAAGCGCGCGTTTCATCGCGAGTCTTTTGTTGAAGTCATGCATGCAATTCTAAAAGACGACGTCCCGGACCTGGACGGTGTTGGGTCACGGTCAACACCCGCGCTCGACAAAGAAGAAACCTGAACACAGGTTTCACTCGGCCCATGACCTGGGCTTCGCGCTTGAAGCATTGTCTAGTCCAAACAGTTCATCCGGGAGTGAACTTAACACCGCGTCGAGTGCGGTAATCGCTGAAACTCCAAGTTCAACATGGAGCAGTCGTTTACCCTGGATCGCAGCAGCAGCGTTTGCATTGGTCGCAGTTGGGGCTCTTCTTTTTATTTATGTGAAAAGTTCTTCCTCAACTAGTGCAACCGCCGCAAGACTCTCGTTCAACCCTCCTCCAAACTTATCTTTCAATGACGTTCAGCAGGATGCAGCAGTGATCTCTCCCGATGGACAGAAAATAGCGTTCAGTGCAACCTCCACAGATGGTAAGAGCATGTTGTATGTCCGAAATCTTAATTCGTCAGATGCCACGCTTCTGCCGGGTTCAGACAATGCGATCGAACCCTTCTGGTCGCCCGACAGTCGTTCGGTAGCATATGGCTCGAATGGAAAACTGAGACGTTCCGATCTCGCAGGTGGTAATGCACAAGTGCTATGTGATGCAGCGCGAGTTGTTGGCGGAGAACAGCTCCGGCGTAATTGTGTTCTCGCCGGACTATCGTACGCAGTTACTGCAGGTTTCCTCGCAGGGTGGAGAGCCGGGAGTCCTGCCCTTGAACGCGGTACCTCTTCAGGACGAACGACAAATCAATCCGATCTTTCTACCGGACGGCCGCAAGTTTCTGTTTCGCAGGCAAACTGGCGCCGCACAGGCAGGGATTTGGGTAGGCTCACTTGACTCATCTGAAATGACTCAAGTTGCTGGAGAAGTTGGGCCAGCACCATTCGTATTTGCACGACAAGGTTGGCTTATCTACGTTCGTAATGATGCCCTTGTAGCGCAGACGCTGGATTCCACAAACAAGCTGTCCGGCGAGGCAATAACGATAATCAGCGGCCAACGCAATGCATTGGGCAACGTCAGACGCTTCTCAGTTTCTGATAATGGAATACTGATCTGGCAAGGACAGTGGCAGAGAGAATACCAACTCGCCTGGTATGACAGGGAAGGCAAACAAGTCGGAACGATTGGTACGCCTACAAAAGTTAATGTAGGCCAGGATCCGCAAATCTCGCCCGACGGTAAACGACTACTGATCAAAAAACCTCCGAATGAAGGAGGTAACAATAACATCTGGGTCGAGGACCTTGAAAAAGGTACGACGATCAGAATCACATCAACATTTGCCCAGATGCCAATTTGGTCGCCGGATGGAAACCGCATCGCATACAACTGTGACGTTGGAATTTGCTTGAAGAACGCTAGTGGTCTCGGAGAGGCGGAACAGATTTACGCCGGTACAAACTTCACTAACCAGTGGTCGCCCGACGGACGCTACATTATTTTCTTAAGACGTGGCGTGAAAACGCGACTGGATATCTACGCGCTTTCAATGACAGGCGAACGCAAAGAAACTTTGCTGTTGAACTCAGCCGCTGACGAGCAGAACACACAACTATCGCCGGATGGAAAGTGGCTTGCATATGCCAACGACGAAACTGGAACATACGAAATCTATGTTCAATCATTTACTGACGGTAAGCTCGGTTCAGACAGAAAACGCATTTCGACCGCGGGCGGCAAGTTTCCGGTATGGCGTCGAGACGGAACAGAGCTGTTTTTTGTTGCTCAAGATGGTCAGCTGATGGCGTCGGGTGTTAAGACAACTGGAACTGAAATCGAAGTCGGCACTCCTAAAGCGTTATTCAGAACGCGAATGTTGTCGTGGACCATAAATGTTCACGAAGTTGACGTCTCTCCGGACGGTCAACGATTCTTGATCGGAACGTTGATCGGTGACTCGCAGGCCCAGGCACCCACCGTGCTGTTAAACTGGACCGCCCTGGTGCAGAAGTGAACCTGACTACAGTCAGTACCGTAACGCGGTAGCGTCGGGTCCGCGTCAACTGAAGTGGTCCTACTGCGACAACGACCCGACGCTACCGCGTTAGGTACTGACCCTATTGCTATTATGAAACGTTGCCCGCAATGTCATCGCGTTGAGACCGACGAAGCGCTTGTTTTCTGTCGTACAGATGGCACGGCGCTGGTTAATGATTCGTTGATGAATAGTGAAGCAGGAACGGCCCAACTAAGTTCTGCGTCAGCAGCGAGTGAATTCGGAACCAGCGTCCTTCCTCATAACACCAACGCAGAATTAAGTCGCAACACGGGACCGACAACAGTCCTCGTCCAACCGACGCCGACCATTACTCACGAGTTACCCAGGCGCAAACCGCGAACGACGTGGATCCTCGCTGCTGTTGCCGTCGCCGTAATCACCTGTGCCGTTGTCGGTTATTTCGTCTTCATAAAACGAGAAAGGGCGATCGAGTCGATCGCAGTCTTGCCGTTTGTGAACCGTAGCGCGAATGCCGACTCGGAATATCT
>QHXL01000077.1:4171-4660 GCA_003222935.1 Acidobacteriota bacterium | reverse complement strand
CACTCGAAGTGTTCTGGGCAGAATTGCTCGCAGAATAGGCCAAGGAATTCTCGTTAGTAGCTTGATTTTGACGCCTGGCTCTCGTCTCTCCACTGGGCAAGCCATCGCTTCGCTCTTCCCAATCCAGCTCCCGCCTGAGGTTTTTCAGATCAACTAAGATGTCTTTAGCAGTCTGGTAACGCTCGTCGCGTGCCTTGCGTAGCGCCTTTCTCACGATGCGTTCCAACTCTTCCGGCACGTTGTAATTCCAACGCGCGATCGAGTCTGGCTGAGAGTGCAGGATCTTATCTACCGTTTGAGTGACCGTTTCTCCTTTGAATGGCAAGCGGCCGGTTGCCATCTCGTAAAGGACCGCACCCAAACTAAAAAGATCGGTTCGAGTATCGACTTTATTACCCAATGCTTGTTCCGGCGACATGTAGCTGATCGTCCCCAGGACAACACCGGGTCGAGTCTTAACTTCACCGGTTGCTTTACTTGTTTGCTCGA
>QHXL01000077.1:0-4155 GCA_003222935.1 Acidobacteriota bacterium | reverse complement strand
ACCCTTCCCTGCGGACCTATGATTATGTTCGCCGACTTGATGTCTCGATGAGTAATTCCCTTCTGATGCGCCTCGTGCAATGCATCAGCCACCTGGATTCCCACGTCAAGCAATTCCATTGAATCGAGTGGCGAGCCATTGATTCTCGAGTCGAGGGATTGACCCTCGACATACTCCATGGCGATATAGTTCGATCCATCAGTTTCGCCGATTTCATAAATATGCGCGGTGTTCGGATGATTTAATGCGGAAGCCGCACGAGCCTCATTTTGAAAACGACGCAGACTGTCGTGGTCCTTGCTGGCATAAGATGGCAGCAAAAGTTTGAGTGCAACCTTGCGACCAAGAGCTGTGTCTTCGGCGAGATATACCGCGCCCATTCCGCCGACGCCGATGAGACTAAGGATCCTATATCGACCAATTGTTTTTCCGACAGGGATTTGCTGACTGTTAGCGAGCTGGCTGGCGGCAATCTCGAGGGCGGGGGTCTCGATGAAGCTTGGCGCCTGATCATGTGAGAACAATAGCCGCTCGACCTCACGGCGCAGTTCTGGATCGTCAGCGCAGCTATTCGCCAAGTAGGATCTCCGTTCTTCAACGGACAGCGGCTTGGCGACGGCAAACAACTCTTCGATTCTCTGCCAACGCTCTGGGGTCATGCTGGCGTTCTCTTTAATGGGTGTTAACTACTCAATTCACCAACCACTTTGCTATGCAACCATGCCTTCGCCAAGCTCCAATCTTTGATCACTGTGTTTGGATGAACGTCGAGTGCAGCTGCAGTTTCATTGACGTCTAACCCACCAAAGAATCTCAACTCAACAACGCGTGCTTTGCGCGGGTCAAACTTCGCAAGTTCGTTTAGTGCTTCGTCGAGTGCCACCAGGTCCGGCGAACGTTCAGGTGACATCAGACCGGCTTCATCAATGGGGACCACCTGGGCACCGCCGCCGCGTTTTGCACGTCCTTGTTTGCGCGCATAGTCAACAAGGATGCGTCGCATCAGTTCTGCGGCGATTGCAAAGAAGTGGGTTCGGTTCTGCCAATGAACGCGCTGATCGACCAAACGAAGGTAAGCCTCATCAACTAATGCACTGGTCTGGAGTGTATGCCCCGGACGCTCCCGCTTCATGTAGCTATGGGCCAACCGGTGCAATTCATCATAGACCAGCGGGACCAGGCGATCATACGCGTCGCGGTCGCCATTGCTCCAATCAAGCAACAGACCGGTAACTTCCTGGGTTAGCGCAGTAGTCATGTTCGTCAGCTCAGTGAGGGCTGGAGCGATACGGATAATACATCATTCTCTCAGGCAATTCGCTCTCGCCCATTTAGCGCCAACATGTAACAATGCCGGGCCAAGTCCCATGAAGCTTGTGATTCTGCTCATATTTCTGGTTATGACCAACTCGGGCGCTGCGCAACAAGAGCCCGGCCGGGAAATAGACGCCGGCGACTGTGCAAGCGTGGCGAACTTTACGATTACGCCGGACAAGGTAGCTTTTCCCGGACCAGAGGGTCGAACACTTTACGGCTGGCTCTACAAACCCAAGGGCAAGGGTCCATTTCCCGCAGTCGTCTGGAATCACGGAAGTGAACTCATGAGCGATCCTACGCTTCCGTTTTATCGGAAAGATCTTGCTGCATTCTACGTTGGCAAGGGCTTTGTATTCTTTACCCCTCACCGAACTGGACATGGAATGTCGCGTACTGCCGGAGAATCGGCGGCAACTGCTGCAAATAAGAATTGCGTTGGTACCAACCTCGACCAAGTCCAGCTCTGCAAAGTCAGATATCACGAAGAGTCCAACCTTGACACGGTTTCTGCGGTGAAGTGGTTACAAGAGCAACGCTTTGTAAAACGGAAAGAGGTGGTCGTGAGCGGTGCGTCTTATGGAGGTATCCAGACAATATTGACGTCAGAAAAAGATCTGGAAGTCAGGGCCTTCGTGGCATTCACCCCCGCGGCTCAATCGTGGCCCAACGTGCTGCTACGCGAACGACTAATGTCAGCACTCAAAAAAGCCAGGAAGCCAGTTTTCCTTATCCAGGCCGAGGGCGACTTCAGCCTGGGTCCTTACGAAGTACTCGGTGCATACCTGAATACCAAGGGTGGTCTAAATCGAGCGAAGCTTTATCCTAAGTTTGGCTCAACCCCCCAGGAAGCGCATGCAACCTTCTCGATCCGCTGCAAAGGCATTGAGATCTGGGGCGACGACGTCGCTGCCTTCCTCAAATCCGCACTTAAATAATCTTTCAGGCATGCGCTCCAATTTCAAATCATGTGAATCAGATTTAAGGTTTTAACCGCAACGCGGTTGCGACCCGAAGCCCAGGGTTGCTTCCCAGGGTAGCCGCCAAAGCGCGGCAACGCTGGGCTCTGTTGCGTAACCGCTTCTCGGTAACTACCAGCATCACAGCAAAACCTCAAAAACCCTATCTGTGATTGTGTGCGACGACTCGGAACAGCGCGTTATTGAGTAGGAGCAAATCTGAATTCAGCGACGCTGGAGGAGTTCACATGAGAAAGAGATATCTATTAGGAATGTTCGCAACTATTACTTTGGTGGCAGCTTCTACCTGGGGACTGATTCTTAACCAAACGAGTCTCGCTCAAACCTCGCCGCCAACTACAGGAGGCGACGAAGTTACTCCCGACGCTGAGCCCTTCACTCTCAACGGAGTCACGTGGAGAACCAAACGGGTTTTCATAGAACGTGCGCGTTGCTCGACCCGCGTACCTTCCCTGGATGAACAGGAAAGCATTGAGCGCCCCACCAAACCATCGGGTGAACTCCCAGGCGACGTCATTACGACATCCGCGCCAACCGGACCAATCATGGTCCATTTCCATGTTATCCGCGCCGCTAACGGGATTGACGGACAGGTAACGCTGCAAACGATTCAAAATCAGATCGCGATCCTCAACGCGGCCTTCAGCACTACTGCTTTTCAATTTCAACTTGCTTCAGTCGATCGTCGGAATAACGACAACTGGTTCAATTCCGGTCCTGATTCTCTCGAGGAAGCGAAGATGAAGCGCAATCTTCACTTAGGCACTGCCGAAGAACTAAATATCTACAGCGTCAATTTGCCGGGCGGGAACATCGGCGCCGCAACGTTCCCCTGGGACTATGCCACTCATCCCCGTCTTGATGGTGTTTCGGTTCTCTATTCGGCGCTTCCCGGCGGTACCGCCGCGCCTTACAACGAAGGCGACGTTACGGTTCACAACGTCGGTCACTGGCTCGGTCTGTACCACACATTTCAGGGAGGATGTCATACGCCCGGCGACTCGGTAAGCGATACCAGGGAGGAAAGCTCGGCCAACTTCGGCTGCAACATAGGTCGAAACACTTGTAACGACGTGGGTCCGGATCCGATCACAAACTACATGGACTACAGCGACGACTCGTGCATGTTTGAGTTCACTTTTGGCCAGGGCGCCCGGATGGACGCGCAATGGAACCTGTATCGATCGGGGCATTAACTTGCAGCGAGATTACCGCACACAAGGCACTAGGGCTCATCAATAATCTGCCCTCCTCACACTGCATTGTGCAACACTATCCACTCGACTATACTCCGCGCGCGCTTCGCAGCACATTCGAACACAGCCCAGCTAGTTCGCAGCTCTCTACCAGCCTTCATTACTTAAATTGCTGCCACGCCCAATTTCAGAAGCCCATCCTGAAAAGTAGTCTAATTTGACTGCGCTCATTCCTACTTAGCGCACTCCTCAAGTTCAGCTGTACCTACAGAAGGAGCACGTGTGAAAATCTCTAGGCTAACCAAGGTGGCAATACGTCTGGCTATTGCCAGCAGCTTCCTCGTTTTAAGTCTTTGCGGTGAGAACTCATCACTAGCGAACCCTCTTAAGTCTTCCCGGAACCAGGATCCTGCGCCTCAGATTCTCAAGCAGGGTGAAAAACAGGAATCTGAGATCCAGCCAGGAGCTGTGCAGACTTATCTACTATTGCTTGGTGGTCAGGAATATTTTGAACTCCTGGTCGAACAGCGTAACGCCAATGTAATGCTGACACTTGTCGGACCGGACGGAACCCAGCTGACGAAGATCAACCAAGAAGGATCTCGCCTGGGGCTAGAACGACTGTATTGGATTGCTAATTCTCCGGGTAATTACCAGATTCAAGT
>QHXL01000076.1 GCA_003222935.1 Acidobacteriota bacterium | reverse complement strand
TCCCGGAGTCCATACCTACCACCGGTCCTTTTGATGACTAGCGATGCGCGACATGAAGTAACTCAATTACTTATTGCATGGAGTGAGGGAGATCGTTCGGCGCTCGGCAAATTAATGCCACTCGTAGACAGGGAACTGCACCGGTTGGCCCATCACTACATGCGACGGGAGAACGTTGGGCATACACTTCAAACTACTGCACTGGTAAACGAAGCGTTTCTAAAACTCATCGATCAACGCCGCGTCCAGTGGAAAAATCGCGCTCACTTTTTTGCTTTATCTGCACAGTTGATGCGGCGCATCCTTGTGGACCATGCGCGCAGCAGGCAATACGCGAAACGTGGTGGCGGCGTGCAGCGAATTACCTTTGATGAAGCCTTGGTCGTCTCAGGCGAAAAGGGAAGGACCAAGCTAACTGTCATCGACCCGCGCAAGGGAAAAGTCGTGGAGTTGCGTTTCTTTGGTGGTCTAACGGTCGAAGAGACGGCTGAGGCGCTGGAGATTTCGGCGATCACAGTTATGCGTGAATGGAGCATGGCGAAAGCCTGGCTCTACAACTCGCTGAATAACTCACTGAATAATGAAACCTGACCGCTGGGAAAAACTTGACGGCTTATTTCACGCTGTGCTCGCACTCGAGCCCGCAGAACGTGCCGGGTATCTGGATGAAGTTTGCGTCGGAGATGAGGTGTTGCGCGGCGAAGTAGAAGTGTTGTTGGCTGCAAGCGAGAAGGCGGGAAGCTTTATTGAGAAGCCGGCTATGGAGGTTGCGGCGCGGTTAGCTGCACAGGACCCCCGAGAAGCTCCGACTACTATGATGGTAGGAAAGACTATTGGTCATTACCGGATCATAGCGCTACTCGGTGCAGGCGGTATGGGTGAAGTGTTTTTGGCCCAGGACACCAGGTTGGGCCGCAAGGTGGCGCTGAAGATATTGCCTGCGAGTCTTACTAACAGCGCCGACCGGTTACGTCGTTTTGAGCAGGAGGCGCGAACGGCGTCGGCGTTGAACCATCCCAATATCGTGACCATACACGAAGTGGGAATGGAGGGTTCAAACCACTTCATCGCCCAGGAGTTCATTGACGGAATAACTCTCCGTGATCATGCAGCCGGTCAACGTCTGGCGGTGAGTGAGGCACTCGACGTTGCGCTGCAAATTGCCAGCGCTCTCAGCGCGGCTCATGCCAAGGGAATCGTGCATCGTGATATCAAACCTGAGAACGTGATGCTCGATCGCGGCAGCCAGGTCTTAGGAGCGAATCGAAACCAGGTCAAAGTGCTCGACTTCGGTATAGCTAAGATTAATGAATTATCCAAGACGGAACCACATGTGGAAGCGACGACGCGGATCCTCCTGAAGACGGATCAAGGTCTCACGATCGGCACAGCGCCTTACATGTCGCCGGAGCAGGCGCGAGGTGAAAGCGTTGATGGACGCAGCGACATCTGGAGTTTGGGTGTGGTGCTGCATGAAATGCTTTCTGGGAAACAACCTTTTGCGGGCGATACAGCACAAGACGTCATAGCAGCAATCTTGAGAGATCCAGTTCCAACGCTTTCTCCAGAGGTACCGGAGAGTTTGAAATGGATCGTAAAGAAAGCACTGCGCAAGGATCCCGAAGAGCGTTACCAAACAGCAAAAGAGTTATTCTCGGATCTCCGCGACAGTTTGTTGATTGAAGATCCGAATCGGAAGCCAAAAGCCGAACATGTACTTCACGAGGCGGAAAGTGATCTTCTGCAGTCGTCTAAACAACAACCCCCGCCCGGTCGAACACGTGTTAAGAGTTATCGCCCGGCCCTGTTTATCGGCTTCTTGGTGCTCGTTGCTTTGGTGATTGGCATCGTCGCTCTTAAGTATCTCCGTTCAAATAAGTCTGCCTCACGTTTCGATTTTGATGCTGCGAAACTTACTCGCCTGACCTCCAACGGTAAGGCTGCTTACGCTGCGATTTCTCCCGACGGAAAATACGTCGTTCATGTAACGGAGGATGCAGGCAAGCAGAGTTTATGGTTGAGACATGTAGCAACTAGCAGCGACCAGGAGATCGTCACCGCTACCGAGGATGGTTTGTCACAGCTGACTTTTTCTCCGGACGGCAATTACATTTACTACACACGAATACACACCGGGCAGCCGTTTGAACTTCACCAGATAACTGTTCTCGGAGGTGCCGACAGGAAACTGATATCTGACATCGACTCAAATATCACTTTCTCTCCTGATGGTAAGCGAATTGCTTTTTTGCGTGGCGACCCAGTCCGTCGTGAAGCTTCACTGATCGTTGCTCTCGCGGATGGAAGCGACGAACAGAAACTTGCGACAAAAAAAATTACCGAGCTTATTCCCGTTGGTCCAAGTGAATTCGGACCAGCCTGGTCACCCGACGGTGAAGTGATCGTTGTTTCGGTGAACATACCTGTACCGGGCGATCGCAATGTGGTACTGATGGCCATCCGAGTCAAAGACAAAACCGAGACTCAAATTAGTCCTCAGAGGTGGTTGAGAGTTGGACAGATCTGCTGGTTGGGGGATGGTAACGGCCTTCTTTTGAGTGCTAACGACGGAAGTTCAGGTCTTAACAGACAAATCTGGCAGGTTTCTTATCCAGGCGGCGACGCTCGAAAGGTGACAAATGACCTGGCTGATTACAGAGGCTTGAGCGTTACAGCAGATTCTAGTGCGCTAGTGACCGTACACTCTGACCGCCGTTCAAATATCTGGTTGGCAACAAATGAAGGAGCCGGCGAGGCTTCTCAAATCACATCCAACAAGTCTGACGGGTGGTTAGGTATGGACTGGACGCCGGACGGAAGAATTGTTTACGCCTCACAGTCCAGCGGTAACTCGGAAATCTGGATAGTGAATGCTGACGGCAGTGGCGTCGGACAGCTAACATCCAGCACCTTTGTGAATGGCCTGCCGTCAGCCTCTCTGGATGGCAGGTATATAGCCTTTTCTTCTTATCGTTCAGGAAAAACTAATGTCTGGAGAATAGATATCGACGGACGCAATCTTAAACAATTGACAAGCGGCAACTCTGACTTCAGTCCCAAGTTTGCGTTCGATAGTCAGTCGGTGATCTTCACTTCAAACGAGTCTGAGTACACCGTGGTCGCTAAGGTTCCAGTGGTTGGGGGCGACATCGTACCCTTGACGAACTACCCTGCAAGGGTTTTGGCAGTCGCCCCGCGGGATGGGCTGATTGCGATAAACGATTTGGAGGATTTATTGATTCGCCGGGTCGCCGCAATTCCACCTAGCGGTGGGCGTCCAACCATCTGGTTCGATCCCAAAGTTCCGATTGGAATGAACGCAAGGTGGACTGCTGATGGACGAGCCCTTAGCTATGTCGTTACACAACGCGGTGTATCAAATGTATGGAATTTGCCGGTGGATGGTAGTGCACCGCAAAAGGTCACGGACTTCAAATCAGATCGCATCTTCTACTTTGCCTGGTCACTCGACGGTAAGAATCTAGCCTTGAGTCGCGGCACTCTGACCAACGATGTGGTGCTAATCAACTTCAAGACTCGGTAATGAAGTTCTAACGTCTCCTGTAACTCTCTTTCATGAGCCTGACAATTGGCAGCAACTCGATGACGTGTTCCACTCAGCGCTAAACCGTGCGCTCGCTGACCGTGCGAAGTTTCTCGATGAGGCCGGCGCTGATAAACCGTCGGTCCGTAAGCAGGTCGAGGCATTGTTGTCAGCTCATGAAGAAGCAGCGAGCTTTATCGAACATCCAGCCTTGGAGGTTGAAGCCCGTTCGCTGGCAAGCGAAAAGAGGGAATCCGTCGTATCGACTGACGGTAAACGAAAAGCATTGGCCCGTGGCACGCTGAGTCACGACGTGGTGCTCATTAAGGATTTCAGACGTCCACAATAAACTTGATTGAGATACAACGCCCAATGACCTCGCCACTTCCCCACGGCTAATCAGCTCATTTAATGAGGCGTACATCATTTTCAATCGGGCGAAGTTAACCGTTGCATTGTTCTTCGTTAGCGAGTGCGTTACCCTTGCCACAAGCTAATGAAACTCACACCAATAACAAAACAAGGAGCAGCTAACATGGCCCTCACCCGCATTTCTGTAAAACTCAGAAGCCTCAACTCCAGCGGCATTTTTCAATCTCAGTTTCTCGTCGACACCGGCGCGATCGATTCCATGGCGCCAGCCTCGGAACTCAGAAAGATCGGGATCAATGCCATCGGCAAGAAGGCGTATGAGTTGGCGAGTGGATCAATCGTCGAGTATGAATTCGGTCTTGCGCAGATTGAGTTTATGAATGAAACGACGGCGGGGCGAGTTATCTTTGGACCCGAGAGTGTCGAACCAATTCTGGGCGTCACTGCCCTCGAATCAGTCGGGATGGTGGTAGATCCGACGAGCCTTACGCTCAAACGACTGCCGGCGATTTCCTTAAAATAGAGCAAAGAATCTGCCTATTGGTGTTAATAATCCTTGGAAACGGCCGTTTTCACGGTGGAGACGAAGGAGAACACCGTGCAGGCAGCTCTTAAACCTTTGCGATTGGTAACCGAACAACAACCCCCGGGAGAACTCGAAAAGCTCTTCCACGCACATCATTCACGCGTTTTTCGCACTGCTCAAAGGATCAGTGCTGCTGACGCGGAAGATGTGCTCCAGACAGTTTTCCTGCGCCTTATTAAAGGGCAGGAGGAGTATGACCTGTCGCAAAACCCCGAGGCCTACCTTTCCAGAGCCGCAATAAACGCTTCGCTTGACCTTTTGCGGAGCCGCACAAGAGCCAAGTCGGTCGCACTCGATGACGTTGACGCCGATTCCTTGAGGAGCAAGTTCAAAAGTCCCGAATCGGAACATGCTGACCGTGAGCTTCAGACACTGGTTCGCCGG
>QHXL01000134.1 GCA_003222935.1 Acidobacteriota bacterium | reverse complement strand
CTTCATAGACACCGCGTTTGACGTGATCTGCGATTGCGCGAAAGTGTGTGTTGCAGGGAGTGAGTTCCGACCAGGTATTACAGATGCCGATGACGGGTCGGCCATCAAACAGATGATCAGGGCGACCCTGGTTCTTCATCCAACTGCGGTGAATAAAGCCGTCGCGATCTTTTCCGCCAAACCATGTAGAGCTTCGTAGTTTCATGATTGATAGTCAGTGGTCAGTTAGTAGTCAGTGGTCAGTGGTCAGTGGTCAGTGGTCAGTGGTCCGTGGTCAGTAGTCAGTGGTCAGTGGCCAGTAGTCAGTGGTCAGGGGTCAGTTGTGATTTGATCTTGGTGCTTCGAACTTTGTGCTTCGAGCTTTGTGCGTCGAGCTTTGTGCTTCGACTTTGTGCTGCGGATCTTTTGTTAATGAAATCGGTACAAAGCACAAAGTTCCAAGTGTTAAGTACAAAACACAACTGACTACTGACCACTGACTACTGACTACTGACCACTGACTACTGACTACCAACCGTTTCCTTCCTTGTTGCTCGTAACGCGAGTATGAAGAATGAAGCAATCAAAGCGGACGCCGACAGATACAGCACACCGCCAGAGTACGAGTTGGTCTTTGAGCTTATGTAACCAACAACAAATGGACCAACGAAGCCGCCGAGATTACCAAACGAGTTAATCAAACCAATCGATGCCGCCGCGGTTGTGCCAGTCAGAAAGCTTCCGGGCAGGGCCCAGAAGCCCGGCAAGTAGCCGGCAGTCCCGGCCCCCGTTATACAGAGCATCGCGATCGCAAGCGGCGCGTAGCTGCGTAAAACAACACTCATTACTAATCCGAAGCTTGCCGCGATCATCGCCAGTGCAGTGTGCCAGCGACGTTCTTTCGTCTTATCGGAGTGCCATCCCATTATCAGGATGGCAATCAAACCGGCACAGTAGGGAAGTGCCGCGACAAAAGAAACGCCGAGTGTCGAAAGGCCTGACATGTTCTTCACGATCGATGGGATCCAGAAGTTGACACCATAGACTGCAGTCACCATGAAGAAGTAACCCAGTGCCAGCAATAGCACCTCGCGGTGTCGAAACGCCTGCAAGATGCTCAACGAATGTTTTGAAGCCTTTGCTCTGTTCTCCTCCTCGAGGGTTTCTATTAACCATCGCTTTTCATCTTCAGGTAACCACTTCGCCTGCTGCGGCCAATCGGTTAGGTAGAAGAGCGTAATGATTCCAAGAATTATTGCAGGAGCACCTTCGAGAATAAACATCCAACGCCAGCCCGGCATGCCGAGCCAATTGACCTTCATCAGCAAACCCGAGATTGGTGATCCAATGATGTTTGAAACTGGAACTGCCGTCATCAAAAGAGCAACTGCTTTGGCGCGATCTTGATATCTGAACCAGTGACTCAGGTAGACGATAATTCCGGGGAAAAAACCAGCCTCCGCCGCGCCGAGCAGGAATCGAATGATATAGAACTGTGTGCTCGACTGAATAAACCCGGTTATTATCGCCAGGATGCCCCACGAGATCATTATTCGGGCAATCCATCCTTTTGCTGTCCACTTTTCCACGAGAATGCTGCCCGGTATCTCCAGCACTACATAACCGACAAAGAAAATGCCCGCGCCAAAACCTATGACTCCGTCTGTGAAGCCGAGGTCACCCTTCATTCCACCCACTGTAGCGAATCCCACATTCACGCGATCGAGATACGCAATAATGTAAAGAACAAACAGATAAGGCATCAGCCGACGAATAACGCGAGCTCGGCAGCGAAGATCGATTGGTGTTGTGTCAGTTTGGTTTTTTGTCACGAGGTTTTCTTTTATAACTGCGCTGCTTACACCTTAATTGCAGGAAGTGAATTCATCTCATTCTCATCGGGCCTTTAGCCCGGAGATCAGGTGCGCGTTTTTGGTCGTGAACCGTTTTAACGGTTTGCGTTTTACGATGAGCAACGTTGTGCGCTTTATTGTGACAGCTAGATGAGATAAGCGAAGCCTTCACGCGATGTGGGCGCCTTGAGTCTCAACATAGACCGCGTACAGCGACTGGCTTGCGGTGATGAAGAGTCTGTTACGCTTTGCACCACCGAAGCACAGGTTACTGGCAATCTCAGGCAATAAGATTTGACCAATGCGGTGTCCATCAGGCGCGAAGATGTGAACGCCGTCGAAACCTTCGCCGGCCCAACCAGCGCCAGCCCAAATATTTCCGTCGACGTCAGCACGAATTCCGTCAGCCCCACCCTTAAGCTCGCCTTTTGGAGTCTTGAGAGTCATGGAGACAAATACTTTGGGGCTTTGTAATTTCGATCCGTTGATTACGTCCCAAACGGTGATGTTGCCTGGGCTGACGCCTGTGTCGGCAACGTAAAGTTTTTTGTAGTCGTGGGAAAAGCAGATACCATTTGGTTTCTTCAAATCGTCTGTCACGAGGTCGAGTTTGCCTGTCTTGACGTCCAGCCGGTACACGGCTTCTTTAATAAGCAACTCACTCTTGTTTCCTTCGTAGTTGACCATGCTGCCGTAGCCTGGATCTGTGAACCACACAGCGCCGTCCGGATGAACGACGGCATCATTCGGAGCATTGAATGGCTTACCTTGCCACTTATCAGCGAGTACTGTCGCCGTTCCGTTAGCTTCGTAGCGCACAACGCGACGAGTGCCGTGCTCGCAGGAAATCTGTCGGCCTTCCCAGTCGAATGTGTTGCCATTGCTGTTGTTTGATGGGTTCCTAAACACGCTTACGTGGTTATCTTCGGCGAGATAACGATGCTGGACGTTGTTAGCAATGTCGCTCCAGACCAGGTAGCGACCGACTCCATTCCATGCTGGTCCTTCAGCCCATAGCATACCCGTGTAGAGGCGTTGAATTGCTGTGTTGCCAAGCTTGTACTTTGCGAAACGTGGATCGAGAACAACGATATCGCTGTCAGGATAACGAACCGGCGGCGCGTTCTGCTGATAGTCTCTTGACTGTCCAAGTGCTTTTGCTGCGAGCGTTGCTGCAACGGTTGTCGCAGCCGTTCCTGCTATGAAACTTCGTCTGCTTAGTTTTGTCTCTTTCGAAAACTTTTCTAGCTGGCCCAACTTGGTGCCCTCCCTCGCTAAGATTCGCGAACGCCACGATCACTGGCAGGCTCAATCTAAAGTTAGAACAATTAAATTCTTGGTAGGAGCAAACTGCTTAAGTTCAGAAAGGCCGCTAGCTTAAAACGGATCGTGCCACTTAACAATCTTTTTAATTGGCACTGGTTCAGTTTCAGCTCTCTGCGCAACCCTAGCGTCCCTGCGTCCCTGCGGTTGTGGGTGTTCAGCAATATCCACCGCAGACACGCGGCGCGACTTAGGCCGCAACCAAAAATATGGTAGGGGTTCGAGTTGGCTTTGCCGCCTGTTGTGAGGATTGGCTGGGCCTTTCCGTTTAGGCTGGTCCAGTGACCTGGGCTCCGCCCTTCTCCCCGGCCCACCACTGAGGTGACTCATCTGTATTCTTCATTCCGGCGTTTTTCGTGTATGGCTAGCACCTTCTACGTGATATCCACCAGTCAGCTCAGTGATAGACGCATCGGCAGCAAGGGGCGCAGCCCAGTCGGTGAGCGCGCTTGACGGAAAGGCATAGCCTATCCTCACAACAGGCGGCGAAGCCTTGCCACCATAAAACCTTGTACGAAAACAAGAAGTCGCGGGTTTGTTACGCAGAGGACGCTGAGGTTGGGCCGAGATGGATCCAAAGTGAACCAGTACCCCTTAACTCGTAAACGGGGATCTGACCAATAAAACCAATTCTGAAA
>QHXL01000133.1:4319-4763 GCA_003222935.1 Acidobacteriota bacterium | reverse complement strand
AGTGTCGAGCACTGGTGCCGGCCACTTTACTATTTCCATCAATGCCATCTTTTAACTTCCTAAGGTCTCTTCTCTTAAACGACAAACTGAAGTTCGTCGGACATCATTTCGATGTTGATTTTACGATCTCCGCTGCTCAATTAACTAATACCCTCTTAACTGCTCGCGGTAGCCTTCAAAGTTGCGTTTCATCTCCCCTAAACTATCGCCACCAAACTTTTCACGCATTGCGCCAGCCAAAACCAAAGCAACCATTGACTCACCGATTACTCCCGCCGCAGGAACCGCAGTCGTATCCGTGCGTTCAAAACCCGCCGCTTGCTCTTCTTTGGAATCGATGTCGACCGAACGAAGAGCTCGACGCAGTGTCGAGAGTGGTTTGAGATGTCCGCGCACACGAATCTCTTCGCCGTTTGTTATGCCGCCCTCGAGACCGCCCGCCCG
>QHXL01000133.1:0-4249 GCA_003222935.1 Acidobacteriota bacterium | reverse complement strand
AGGCAATCTCATCGTGCACTTCGGACCCAGGAAGACTGCTGATCTCGGCGCCCGCCCCAATTGCAACTGCCTTCACGGCCGGAATCGACATGACCGCCTGCGCAAGACAGCCATCGAGTTTCAAATCCCAGGAAGTGTGTGAACCGAGTCCCGGAACAAGACCGCGGGCGGCTACCTCAAACACACCACCGAGTGTGTCGCCTTTCGTTCGCGTCTCATCGATGAGGGCGATCATCTTTTGCTCGGCGTCGGCGTCGGCGCAGTGCAATGGGCCATCGTCGGGAATCGAGGCTATTTGAGTCCACGTGAGTTCAAGCGGTTCGTTTGGAATGCCACCCAGTTGAATAACATGGCTTCTGATTTCAATACCGAAGACGGAGAGAAGTTGCTTTGCTAGAGCGCCACAGGCGACACGAGCAGTCGTCTCGCGTGCGGAGGCGCGCTCAAGAATGTTTCGCAAATCGCGTACGTCATACTTGAGACCACCGGCTAGATCGGCATGACCGGGACGAGGACGTTTCAGAACGCGAGATTTCTCGGGGGCGAGATCACGAGGTTCGGAGTTCATGACTTCGGTCCAGTTGGGCCAATCTTTGTTCTCGATGAGAAGAGTGACTGGTGAGCCGAGGGTCAGACCATGTCGGACACCATTAAGAATCTCGGCGTGGTCTTTCTCGATCTTCATACGCCCGCCGCGTCCATAGCCGAGTTGCCGCCGCCTCAACTCGGCATCGATCAACTCCTGGCTCACTGGTAAACCAGCAGGCAGCCCTTCAACAATCGCCACCAACGCGCGACCATGTGATTCCCCAGCCGTAGTGAAACGAAGCATTTTCTCTGTGTTACCTCTGCGGCTCTGCGTCTCTGTGGTTATACCTAATCGACATCTAGGATTTTTCGCCGAATTCCATCTTTCAAAACAACTTCATTGAAATTCATCAAGAGTCCCAATCCTACTCGACGCAATCGCATATAGGTTAGTAACTGTGCATCGTGAATTGGAGCAAGTACCGATACGGCTTTCACTTCAACCATTACTCGTCCTTCAACCAACAGGTCCATCCGGTAGCCTCCAGCGATACGGACGCCTTTGTATTCAAGGGGTAAAGGCCATTCGTACTTATAAGTAATTCCTTGAATTTCCAACTCTCGTGCGAGACATCGCTGATAAGCCGACTCCAGCAAGCCTGGGCCAAGGCTTCGATGAACTTCAATACCAGCTCCAATGATCTTTCCCGTGAGGACATTGTTATCTTTATGCATGAGTGAGGTTCCTTTCTGAGTGAGGTTCTCTGTGCTTCCTCTGTGTCTCTGCGTCTCTGTGGTGAAGGACCCGACTAACCACAGAGGCGCAGAGACACAGAGGAAGCGCAGAGAGAATACATTAGATCAACTTCTCATCAAATATGTTCCCCCGGCCTAGAATTCCGTTTGGGTCAAAAGCCAATTTCAACCGCGCCATCTGATGAAGTTGCTCTTCACTATAAAACAACTTCAAGTAATCCCTCTTCAACTTCCCTACCCCATGCTCTGCAGACAGCGTCCCGCCAACCGACGCCGCGTGCCGCAAAAACTTCACATACAACTCTCTCGCTCGCGTGCCTTCTTCGTCGTTCCTCGGAAGAATGTTGACGTGAACATGGTTATCACCGATGTGTCCAAAAATCGTGTAACGCAGCCCGCTCGCTCGCAACGTTTCCTGGTAGATCCGAAACATTCCCGGGAATGCTTCATCAGGCACTGCCATGTCGGTCGACACCTTCCTCTGCGCATATCTCGCGAACCATTCATTCATCAACACCGGGAGCTGATGACGAAACTCTCGTAGCTGAGCTTGATCCTGTTCGTTCGTCGCAAACCATGAATTACTCATCGCTTTGTGATCTTCGAGTAGCGCCATCCATTCGTCCATCAACGAATCTTCGTTTTCAGGAGCCGTTTCCTGTTCGAAGAAGACCGCGGCCACAGCGGTTTCAGGCACATTCGGATACTTCTGACGCAAGAAATTCAACGACTCCGAATCAAAGAACTCGAGTGCGCGGGCATCCAACCCAACTTTTTTGGTGGCGCGATTTTCTAACGACCGCATCCTCGCATTAGCAACAAAAGCGAGCACGTCCGCTTCGCTTTCAAAAAACACCACACCGCTTAACAAGCCTTTTGGCTTCGGCAACAACCGCGCTTCTATTTCGACCACGACCCCAAGCGTGCCTTCACTGCCGATGAACAGATCGATGACGTCCATGTCAGGAGCAACAAAATAACCGCTGGCGTTTTTTCGAGTCTGAGGCAGTTGATACGTCGGGAGGGTTGTTTGGATCGTCTTTCCTGAACTTAACTGAACTTTGATTCGTCCTTTTTCAGCGCGCAGTTCACCACGACGCAACTCCAGCACATCACCATCAGCAAGCACGATCTTCAGCCAATTGATATAGCTTCTCGTTGGACCATATTTGAACGTTCGGGAGCCAGAAGCATTTGTCGCTACATTCCCGCCGAGAAAACAACCACGTTCTGTTGGATCAGGTGGATACAACAAGCCCTCACGATCGACAGCTTGTTGGAAGTCAGACAAAGTTACACCGGCTTCGGCAGTTGCGGATTGCCCGGTTACGTTTTTGATTTGGTTCAGTCTGTCAGTCGCCAGAACTATTCCGCCAAATGCAACTCGTCCACCGACAGTCCCGGTCCCCGCACCTGAAATGGTCACTGGTTGTCGATTGAGATTAGCACTGGCAAGAATGTCAGAAACCTCTTCAACGCTTTCAGGGATAACGACGCGCTCAGCGCGCCCGTCGCGCATGTAGCTGGCATCGGAAAGGAACGACTGAATCTCATCAGGACTGGACTTAATCAACATGCATTCAATGTCCGATAAACTTCAGTTTGTCGTGACGTTACAAAGATGAACCTGGCGGCTTTTCTTAAGTCATCGACAAGCTAAAGACGCTCATGCAAAGTCAATTTTGTGGCGATCAGGTCAGTACCGAAACGCGGTAGCGTCGGGTCTGTCTGAAATTATTGTTCTCAATTCGGGAAGTAACCCGACGCTACCGCGTTCCGGTACTGACGTCATCGCCACGACAGTACGGGGATTTCTGTTCGATATCCTGCGGCCTTTGCAATCTGATCATACCCAAGCGAGATCACGACAAACTGAAGTTTATCGGACATTAACTTAGCTGAAGCGATCGATCGCGAAGCACCTTAATTCGATCGCGCAGTTCCGCAGCCTTTTCAAACTCGAAGCGCTTCGCGGCCCCGCGCATTTCAGCTTGAAGTCGCGTGATCGTCGCTTCGAGATTCGCCGGCGAGTAGTCCTCGATGTCTTCAAACTCAGTCGGCACTTTGAAGTAGTCAGCTTCGGAAGCAGTTAACAATGTCGCTTCAATCGGTTTTACGATGGTCATGGGCGTAATGCCATGTTCGTGATTGTATTCTGCCTGGATTCCACGCCGCCGGTTTGTTTCATCAAGCGCGCGCTTCATTGAGTCGGTTATGCGGTCGGCGTAGAGGATTGCCTTACCTTCCGAATTTCGCGCGGCACGTCCAATCGTCTGGATCAACGACTGCTCCGAACGCAGAAAACCTTCTTTGTCGGCGTCGAGAATAGCGACCAGCGACACTTCGGGTAGATCGAGTCCTTCACGCAGCAGATTTATCCCCACTAACACGTCGAATTCACCACGCCTCAAGTCGCGCAGAATCTTAATGCGTTCGAGCGTTTCAATGTCGGAATGCAGATAGCGAACGCGAACTCCAACTTCGGTAAAGTACTCAGTCAAATCCTCCGCCATTCGTTTTGTTAAAGTCGTCACCAAAACGCGCTCGTGTTTCTCAGTTCGCTGTCGACACTCTTCGAGAAGATGATCGATCTGTCCTTTTACCGGTTGAACTTCAACCACGGGATCCATCAATCCCGTCGGCCGGATGATCTGTTCGACGACTTCTCCACTCACTTTTGTTAACTCGTAAGGACCAGGTGTCGCCGACACGTAGATTGTTTGCCCTATTCGCGCTTCGAACTCAGCAAAGTTCAGCGGTCGATTGTCGAGAGCCGAAGGCAAACGAAATCCGTACTCCACTAACGTTCGTTTCCGCGACTGATCGCCTTCAAACATTCCGCGCACCTGTGGTACCGACTGGTGCGACTCATCGATAACCATCAGCGTGTCGCGTGGCATGTAATCAAGGAGTGTTGGTGGTGGCTCGCCAGGGTTCTTGCCCGTCAGGTGTCTTGAATAGTTTT
>QHXL01000132.1:7163-7621 GCA_003222935.1 Acidobacteriota bacterium | reverse complement strand
CCAGTTTTGGCAGGCCCATCTGGTATGAACCACGCTTCGTAAAAGCCGCTCCCGAACTTAAATACACAAATGAAACCGTGTAGGCGCCGGTCGGATTGAAGCCGGTACGCAACAGTGGGACTCGACTGCCGTCTGAACCGAGCACGGGCTTCACGCGTTCACCTCCGACTTCGGCAGACAGGAGAGTTGCACCAGCCGGTAATTCCACTTTCACAAAAGGCTGCGCATGATTTCGCACCCTCAGAGTGACCTCAGTTAATGATTTGCCCGCGAAGTTTGTGAGCGTAGTGATGGTTGCTCGTTCGGCCACGGCCGACAACACCTGTGTATCCGGAAACTGCGTCCAGGCGAGTTTTAATGCCGGTGTATCCCCTGGCCGGCGGTTGTAACGAAAGGCTGCCTGCAATGGAAAACGCGACAGGGAACGTGCGATGGCGCCAACCTCTCGCACATCCATG
>QHXL01000132.1:6583-7052 GCA_003222935.1 Acidobacteriota bacterium | reverse complement strand
CGGCTTTTTGTTCACGGTTGCTGCGTTCGATGGCGACTAAGAACTGGTGATTTCGTCGCGCAGGTTCACGGACGCGGAGAAGTAATGTTCCTCCCTGAACTTCACTCGATTCGAGTGTGCTGCCGGTCACTTCAGTCAACTCGAAACCGGCTGGGATGGGAACTTTGAACTCCGACGCTTCTCCCTGGATCACAGTGATGTCGCATAAGGAAGCGGAACGCAGCTGCGAATCACCGACTGCAACTACAGTCTTTATGTTTGATAGAAAGCGAACCTCTCGTTGTGAGGCAGGCGCACTAGCTTCACGCGTGGTCCACCACACCTTAACTTGTTTACCCGGCTCAAGACTCGCTTCGACAATCGTGTGTCCGTTTTCAGTAGTTCGGTTGGTAACGATGCCGGGTTCGACTCGGACGTTTGCATGGTTGCCGGGTAGATCAAGACTCAATATCGAACTACTTGCTGCGGG
>QHXL01000132.1:0-6523 GCA_003222935.1 Acidobacteriota bacterium | reverse complement strand
CACGACGAACGGCGCGGGCCCGTTGATGATTGCCGAGTGAGTGCGTTGCTCTTGAAGGAGAGGAAGAGGGTTGCCGGCTTGTTTGGCCTCGAGGATCGTGAGCCCGGTTGTTAGTGGAACTTTTGCCGAGCCGTGATCGAGTACCTGGCCCGTGATGCCTACTGTGCCAACTACCGATTGATCTTCAATCCGCAACTTAAACTCAGAGCGCGACAACACGTAGGGTGTGGGAGGGGCCTCTGCACGTTTAGGCTTCCTGGCAGCAAGTTCACTCAAACGATTGTATTCCGCAAGCGATAGAGTAACTGTGCCCGTTGAAGTCGGCGTTGGCAGCGGAGTATTTGAACTCAAGCTGCGTTGTTGGGCCGACACAGTCGTCGTTAAAAGCAGCAATGCGATGATTGTTCGTTTCATTTCACACCTCGTTTTCCTCGTTGGAAGTCCAGATCCACTACCGGTGTCTGGTTCTCGCTCGTCAACTCTGAAATCATGAAGATCGATGGACCAAAATGCGGAAAGACAACTCGCAGCGGCAGGTTGCGAATCGGTTTTGCTCCGCGCTTTGGTTGTGACATGAGTTTCTGAGTGAACTCCGATACCGCTTCGGGCGGCTGACCAGAGCTGCTCGGCGTTGAGGAGTTTGTGATCCCGCGTAATGCTTCCGACCCGGGCGCTTCATACGGCGCAATGCGGAAGCCGCTGGAGATTCCTGCCGGCGTGGTCAAACGGAATAGCGGTGAATGATGTAGTAGCAAGTGTGACTTCGAGATCGGCAGGTCGACGGAAACGAACGCAAGTTGCATTCGGCCCCGGTCGGCCCATTGCGGAGCATGATCGAAGTATGAAACTTCTACGACAAACGCGGCCGCGTCCTCTCCCGAAGGCATCTTTTCCAGAGGTAATAGAAGGGAGCCGTCAGGCGCGCGTCCGGGCCGTACCGGTCGACCCGCGACGGATGCGCTCCACAAAACAGCGTTTGCCGGCAAGTTCAATTTCAGGAAATTTCTTTGATTGTTGCGAACTGCGAAGCGCGTTTGCACGAGAACTTTTCCGTCGGCGGTGACAAGCGCGTTGTAGTTTGCTTCTTCGATGTTCGCGGTTAGCACTGCTTGCGGGGTGTAGCGAGCAACATTAACGGAGAGAGAACGGGGAGATGTTCCTGTACCGGCAGAAGGTTGAAGTCGGAAGGCTATGAGAGAAGGAGATTGTCGACTCGCAATAAGCTGGCCCAATTCGGCAGCTTCGGCTTCATCCAGTCCGCTTGCTTGTCGCTCTTTGATTTCACCTGCACCGAGTACTTCAACGGCGACGCCGCCGGTTTCGCGTTCTACTGCACTCAGGCGCAGTAGCGGAACGTCCAGTTTGCCTGTGCGGGGCAAACGAACTTCTCCGTTCACGGTGAAGCGCGTGGTCTGTTGAATGGGTTCGATGAATGTGACGATGAGTTCGCGGGGCCTGGCTTCCCAATCGGTGACCATGGCGCCGGAAACCTGGTTGACTGTGAATTGTTCAGGCAGTTGAATGCGAACATCCTGGGCCAGGCCTTGCAGCACTTCGATCTGAATCTCTGCGTTGACTTGAGTTGAGTCTTCACCCAACGCTACGAGTTGAGATAAAGAACCTCGCATTCTGAGTGTTTGATTTACTCGTTGATCGTCAATTCGACGTCGCCAACCGAATGTCAGCGAGTCGTTACCCTGACCGTTTGCGACCCAGCGACTGCCAGCTGCTGAATCGGAGTGATCGAGTAAGAGTCCGCCTGTGACCCGAACATCCACGTCCTGGCGAGACAGCTGAATCGCAGCCCGCGAAACGGCAGAGTTGCTGATCGGCAATCGCAGTATCTCTGTGCCGGCCACGGTTGTAATTGGAGCTACGATCTTGAGAGTAAGTACGGCACGCCCTGGTTTCGAGAGAAGTAGATCCGCGCCTCCGGGGCCTTTTTCTGTCGGGCGAGCGACAAGCGTTACTGGTTGACCATCAAGACGAGCTTCGCGGACCATTAGACCATCAGGTATAGCGACGCTGACCCAGCCATTTTTTATTACGTCGACAGTAAGGCGCGCTTCGCCGGTTGCGATTTCGCCTTCGACTTTGAGTTCGTAATCAATCCGCGTGAGAGTTGCTTCAACTGGTGGTGGTGAGGGATCGAGCTCGGCAGGAAATGCGGTGCGACGAAGTGCGCGGTATTCGTCAACGGGAAGGACAACCCAGCCATCGCCGCCAGGAACACTGGTAGGAACGTTGGATTGCGCTAGACAAAGCGGAGTAGCGCAGAGAATTAGCAGGAAGAGTTTTGGTGCTCGCCGAACATCAATTAAATGAGAGGCGAGTCTGCGGATCGATTTCATGTGTCCTCCAATCAAAGACACGCGCTGAGCGCAGAAGTTGGACCCCCGGTTCACGTAGACCTTTGGCAACAAAAGTCTACAGACACACCTTCATCTGCACGGCGAGGAGCGAAGCCGCTGCTGTTAACGCGTCTTTTTGGTTTCAGATTGCTGAGAAGAAAGACGTCTCAGTTTGTAATGCTAACTTGCAGGCGGGGGAGACCGCGCGAGAATCAACTGACGGAAACTGTGATGCTGTGAGGTTGATCAAAGTGGTCTCCGGTCTCTAAATTTTTGGAATGACTACGGCCCTTTGCACATTCGAAATCCCACCCACGGGAGTGGGATTTAATCATTCTGCTAGACGCTCTTCTGGAGGTTGGGCTTTAACGAACCACCCACTGCCGTGGGTGGGATTTGCGTGGCGGCTTTATTTAGTAAGGCAACGAGTCATTGCAATTCGCATCGAATTTCATGGTTCATGTATTAACGAACACTTTTGTGACGGGTAGTCGCTAAGAATTAGGACGACACGAATACGCTATACATTATCAGCCGCTTCGCGCGTCCCTCGGCGCACGTGGCGGCTAGTTGTTTGAGGTGAAAACTTGCTCTGGTTTCCTACGATTGGCTTTTTCTGGTTGTTGCAAGATGCTGTCGGAATCGTGCAACGCATCTGGTCTTATCTAACCCAACCGTTCACGTTTGGGCGCATCACTGTCTCCGCTTCCAGTGTCATGATCGGTCTGGTCGTAATGGCTGCGACGATCGTCATCGCCCGCACTACGAGCAATCTGATTGAACGACGAATTGCCGCGAAGCGCCATATCGATCCAAGCCTTCGCTACACGATCGCACGGCTAGCCAATTACCTGCTCCTGACAATCGGAATGCTGTTGGCCTTAAAGCAGGCCTTCGCTATCGACCTGACTTCAATTGCCGTTGTTTTTACCGCGCTTTCAGTTGGTATCGGATTTGGTTTGCAGTATCTCGCGGCTGACATTGCGTCGGGCTTCATCCTTCTTTTTGAACGGCCAATCCGCGTAGGTGATCGCATCACGATTGGTGAAGATGAAGGAGATGTGCAGAGCATCAACTTGCGCACAACCATCGTCAGTACCAACGATCGGATCGCGATCATCGTGCCCAACTCAAAGCTCGTTACTCAAAGAGTTGTGAACTGGTCCTACGGAGATCCGCGAGCACGTATTGCGATACCTGTTGGCGTTGCGGATGATTCTGATATTGACCTGGTAACCGAGACGTTGCTCGAAGCGGCTAGCGACGTACCAAATGTTCTGAGTGATCCACCGCCGCGAGTTCAGTTCATGAAGTTTGGCGAGTACTCGTTGGATTTTCGGCTGCTGGTGTGGACCAATCAGCCGCGTCGGCACGCGCAGATTCGCAGCGACATCAATTATCGAATTGCTCGTCTGTTTCGCGCGCGGAGTATCAAGATCCCTTACCCCACGCAAGAGTTTCTCCTCAAAGGATTGGCGCTGCCTGACAGGCTCGACGCCGAATTGCTGCGAAGCGAATGAGTTCCCGTGTAAGAGTTGGGTAATCCCTTCGCCAAAAGTCTTGCGGAAATTTTGGCAACGGCATACGCTCTAGCTCGACTGAGTGAGCGTTCATTCATTCACTGAAAGGGGCCTTATCGAAAAGAATTTGCCTACCGCTCGTTCTATAAACCCCGCTCGACTACCTCCTGGCGATAAACGCGAGGCAATCCTGCGCGCCGCCACTACAGTCTTTGCCCACAACGGATACTTCAATTCCAAAGTTGCTGACATTGCGCGTGAAGCAGGGGTCGCTGATGGCACCGTCTATCTCTACTTTAAAAGTAAAGAAGAGATCCTTCACTCGATCTTTGACCGCAGTGTTGAAGATGCGATCGCCGAAGCCCGGAAGAAAAAAATCGAGAGTCTTTCCGACCCTCGCGAGAAGTTGCGCCAGATCGCTCACTTGCACCTCGAGAGGCTTGGCGCAGATCGCGATCTCGCCGTTGTCTTCCAGGTAGAGCTTCGCGGGTCCACAAAGTTCATGGAGGAATTCTCGGCAGCCGGGTTCGCTGAGTACCTCATGCTGATTCGCACGACATTCGAAGAGGGTCAGCAGGCCGGAGTGTTTCGTTCCGACTTAAATGCAAAAGTTGTCTCCAAGATACTCTTTGGCGCATTAGACGAAATGGCGACCAATTGGATTCTTTCGAAGCGTCGTTACAAGTTGCCGCCAATGGCCGATCAGGTGCTTGATATTTTTCTCAATGGAGTGAACGCGTCGTGAATACGGCGGCTCAGAACATTCAGAACATCGAGTCACACGCAAGTAGACCAGTGCGTGTTTGCAAACCTGATGAGCCGGTAACGCTCGTGGATGTTTTCAAGCGGGTCGCGCGCGAACACAAGAGACCTGACACACTCAACTACAAACGTGATGGCCAATGGATCCCCGTCTCGTCCGACGAGTTACTTGCCCGGGCGCGACGAATAGCTGCCGGGCTCTATTCGCTGGGTGTACGTCATGGTGATCGCGTCGCCTTGTTGTCCGAAAGCCGCGTGGAATGGACGCTGACTGATGCTGGTTGCATTTTCGCGGGGGCCGTTGATGTTCCTATCTACCCGACGCTGACTCCGCCACAGGTCCGCTACATTTTGAAAGACTCCGGCTCGTGTGTACTTGTCCTGGCGAGCCGCGAAAAGTTTGATGAATTGACCGAAGTCCTCAAAGAGTGTCCCGAAGTTCGTCAGGTCGTTTTCTTTGAACCCACCGGTGTCACTCAAGGCGTAGGCCTAACTCTCGAACAGCTCGAGGCTAGAGGCTCGCAACTCGAAAGTGAACAACCGGAACTCGTCGATCGACTTTCAGCGCAGACAACCGCCGAAGACCTGGCCACGATCATCTACACATCGGGCACAACAGGTGAGCCAAAAGGCGTGATGCTCACGCACTCGAACCTGGTGACGAATTTGGTCGACTCGTCAGGCCATCTCGCATTTGATGAACAGGACGTGGCGCTTTCCGTTTTACCCTTGTCACATGTTTTCGAACGCCAGGCGATGTACATGTACCTGCACCAGGGTATGGCGACTTACTTTGCGGAGTCGCTGCTAACAATTGGTCCAAACCTGCGCGAAGTCAGGCCTACGATTCTTGTGGGCGTGCCGCGAATTTTTGAAAAGATCTACGCGCGCATTCGGGAGCGAGCGGCGGAGAGTGGGAAGCTTAGCGCCGCCATTCTCGCATGGTCAGTCGATGTAGCTCGTGAGTATGCAGCAGCGTTGCTTGCGCATCGACCGATTCCACTGTTTCTGAAACTGAAACATGCGGTTGCCACCAGGCTGGTTTTCACAAAGTGGCGCGAGGTGTTCGGTGGACGTATGCGCCTGTTACTTTCGGGCGGAGCAGCACTGCCCGAGGATCTTGGCTATATCTACATCGGCGCCGGCATTCCAATAATCCAGGGCTATGGTCTAACTGAGACCTCGCCCGTGATTACAACGGCTAAGCTGGACGACAATCGCATCGGTACAGTCGGTACGGTAATTCCCAATGTCGAGATTCGCATCGCTGCCGATGGCGAGATCGAGACGCGCGGTCCAAATGTAATGCGTGGTTACTACAACCGTCCTGAAGAAACCCGTGCGGTCTTTACGGAAGACGGATGGTTCAAGACAGGCGACATAGGAACCATCGACAAGGATGGGTTCCTACGCATCACGGATCGTAAGAAAGAGTTGTTTAAGACGTCGGGTGGCAAATACATTTCACCGCAGCCGATTGAACAGGCAGTTAAGCGATCACGTTTTGTCAGTCAGGTTGTGTTGATTGGCGCGGGCCGCAAGTTTCCCGCCGCCTTGATCGTTCCCGCGTGGGAACAGGTCGAGTCGTATGCCCGGCTGAAAGGACTTCCCGTAACCAGTCACACAGAGATGTGTAAGCACCCTCGAATTATCGATCTTTTCGAACGGCAGGTTGAGACGCTCACTCCGGACCTGGCGAAGTATGAAAAGATCAAACGGATCGCCTTACTGGAAGACGAGTTCACGATTGAGAGTGGTGAGTTGACCCCGACGTTGAAAGTAAAGCGCAGAGTTGTTGATGAAAAGTTTCGAGAGTTGATCGATAGTATTTACGAGGAATGATCCCAAATCTTCATTCCTGAAGTTTGAGGATCGGAACATGGATTGATT
>QHXL01000131.1:6891-11868 GCA_003222935.1 Acidobacteriota bacterium | reverse complement strand
ACGTCTAATTCGTGGCGACATAAGATCTTTCGATTTCGAAAAGCGTTACATTCACAAAGAGGGTCACTCGGTCTGGGTTTATATCAACAGCACCGTAGTTGAGGACGACCGAGGAAAGCCTGTCCATTTTCTAACCTACATCCGCGACATCACTGCTAAGAAGATTGCTGATCAGTCTTTCTTTGAAATAAATACTCGTAACCAGGCCATCCTGAGAGCTTTGCCTGACATGATGTTTTTACAGAGTCGTGACGGTCTTTACCTTGATTTCTATGCACGGGATCAAAACATGTTATTGCTGCCCCCGGAGTCGTTTGTGGGAAAGAATCTGAATGATGTTTTGCCGCCCGATCTCGCCAAAAAAGTAATGGCCTGTATGGCGAGGCTGGATGATAGTGATGAGATTCAAATCCTGGAATACTCATTGGAACTTAGTGGTGGTAAGCGAGAGTATGAAGCGCGCATTGTCGCAGCTGAGGGCAATAAGGCGTTGAGTATCGTTCGTGATGTCACTGATGCACGACGTGCTAGCGAAGCTGCTCGTATTAGTGAAGAGAAACTGTTGTTGAGTAATGAACAGATTCGTCGGCTGGCGACACAGTTGATGACCGCCCAGGAGTCTGAAAGGCGGAGGATCTCACTGCTTCTGCATGATGATGTTGGTCAAAACGTGGCGGCTTTAGGTTTATCGCTGAGTCGGCTCAAACGTAGACTTTCTTCTTTACCAGAATTCGAACCCGATTTGGAGTTCTTGGCAACACAGACTAAAGCTCTGACCACCCAAATACGGAGATTGTCGCATCAACTCCACCCGGAGGCGCTGGAACATCTTGGCTTGGTTGCGGCACTCGAATCTCACGTAGCTGATTATTGCCAGGTCGAACAAATCGATCTCGAATTTAAAGCTGAAGTGGGTAGTGAATCCGTTCCGTTTGACGTTTCTCTGTGCTTGTATCGGATTGCGCTTGAGGCCTTGCGAAATGTGGCTCAACACTCAGGAGCCAAGCGCGGGGCTCTTTTACTCAAAGAAGAGGATGACGTCATCGTTCTGGAAGTTGGTGACGCTGGCCACGGGTTCGATGTGGTGAAAGCACGACATGGCAGTGGCATTGGACTGTTGAGTATTGAAGAGAGGATCAAACCGCTCGGAGGCACCGTCGAAATTCGCTCTAATCCACAAATAGGCACTCTCCTAATAGCCCGTGTGCCCTTACCAAGGTGATACTATGCGCACAAGAATTCTCCTTGCCGACGATCACAAAATGTTCGCTCAAGGTCTACAAGGGTTACTTCATGAGGAATTTGATTTAGTAGGAACCGTGGTTGATGGTCAGGCTCTGATTGACGCTGCGGAAATATTGAAACCTGACGTTGTTGTTGTCGATATCTCAATGCCGGTATTGAATGGACTGGACGCCGTCCGGCGATTACAGGCTAAGGGAAACACCGCGAAGGTTATCTTCCTTACGATGCATGCAGACGATCGACTCCTTGCGGAAGCATTCAACTGTGGCGGGTCGGGGTACGTCTTGAAGCAGTCGGCGGGCGAAGATCTGATCTATGCAATAAAGCAAGTACTTGCAGGAAACCGCTACATAACCCCCGTTATCGCGTCTGAATGGGCACACGACCTGGCCCAGGTTGATTCCACACGTAAACTGACATTAACCCCACGCCAGCGTGAGGTACTTCAATTAATCATTGAAGGTTGCACAATGAAGGAAATCGCAACCAAGCTTGGGATTTCGACCCGGACGGCCGAGTCGCACAAGTATGAAATGATGCACGGATTAGGTGTGCAAACTACCGCCGAACTTATCCAGTACGCCCTCAAACTCGGCCTCACCGTTCACTAGGCAAGTAGCAAGGTCTACTTCATACGACGTTCAAACGAGGTAACGTAAATGCGAATAGCTGTCCTTATCGCGCGTGTCCTACTTGGGCTTATCTTCGTTGTGTTTGGACTTAATGGGTTCTTGAATTTCATCAACATGGGCCCGATGCCAGCGGGGTTGGCCGGCCAATTCGTCGGCGCACTCGCCTTATCGCATTATTTTTGGGTGGTCTCTGCGCTCCAGGTGATCGGTGGGGCGCTGCTGCTGATGAGTCTATATGTGCCACTTGGACTGGTGCTTCTGGGACCTGTGATTGTCAACATCGTCTTGTATCACGTGTTTCTCAATCCGAGCGGCGCGTTGATAGCAGGAGTGTTGGTTGTGCTCTGGCTAATTGTTTTCTACGGATATCGTCGATACTTCTCGCAACTGTTTGTGCAACGAGCGTCGCCAACTCGCTGAGGGCGTCGTCGCGGGTTCTAAGTGCATCCTCTGCCTCTTGTATGTTCAACTCGTCTAAGCATGAATTAACCGCAGAGAAACAGAGGGTGCACAGAGAGATCAAAACTGTAAAAGCACTGGTTGTGCTTTCATTCCCGACGCACGTGAAATTGCCAGGGCGTACATCCAGACCTGATTTCGATACTCTTCCAGTCGTCCCTTAATTTCAAAGTCAGTCTTGTAGTCGACCACGACCCATGTGTCAGGCTTATCCACGTCGCGATACGCCAGGTCAACAATTCCTTCAACCATCGACTTATCTTCCAGCATCAACGTCACAGGCACCTCACGTCTACAACTCCCTTTTTGCATTGCTACAAGACCGTGCTTAACGATGCGATGTTGGGTTACCTGTTGCACAGTCTCTTCTGCAGCAGCAATTTCTTCTGCGGAGGCGCCGAGTATTCGACCCTGAATCCGCGCGACTTTTGCAATGCTTTCTCTATCTGAATCCAGCCCCATCACTGAAAGGATCGAATGCACTAACGTTCCGAAACGTTTGCCATGCGGTCGAGTGAAGTCGATAGGGATTCGTTCTACTAGCACTTCAGAAACCAACTCCCATCCACTTTCCTTGATCGTGTCTTTCGGTTCCTCGGGAGCCGAAGCTGTTCGAACAGTCCAGAGCGGTTTGCTCGCAATAGCTCGTACCGCTGCTCGCTGGGTTTTCCATTCCTCATGCGCGACGACTCCCTCTTGCGCACGAAGTGTCGACTCGTCTTGTTTGAGGAAGTCGTTCAACTTTGTACCGGTTCGATCTTGAATGCTTTGCTGTAGCGCAGAGATGTCCCACCAAACAACTTCGTGATCTCCGACTTTAGGTTGATGTAGTCCAGGCGTTACAGAACCAACCTTTCGAAACGCATTTTGTGGTCTTGCGACAACGGTATCGGTTGAAAAAGCCGGACAGCCAACTGGTTGATTCGTTTGTGGATTGAAACTGGTCGACTCTGATGGGTAGAGCACCGGATTCAGCGTCGCTAACCAACCGTCGAACGGCTCATCGCCAAGGGCACCGACAACCAGCAGGTCGCGAGCGCGAGTCGCTGCCACATAAAGAATTCGCGTTGCTTCTTCCTTTTCAAGCTGAATTTCCTGGGCCGCGTTTTCCTGAACCTCTACTGGCGTGCAACCGGCCAACTGCATTGCACTCAACCCCGCAGCCTGATCGATCCACTTTGATGGTTCACGCGAGTCTTTTGCGGTGATGTCGCACAAGATGACGACGGGAAACTCCAAACCCTTTGCCTTGTGCACCGTCATGATGCGAACGCCATCGACACCTTCTTCCATAATCGGAGCATCGCCGATGTCCCCACTCTCCGCCTGCTCATCCAGCCAATCAACGAAGGCCCTGAAAGAGATCAGTCCGTTTCGCTCAGTGCGTCGAGCCATGTCAGTGAGGCGGTTGATATTTGCCAGCGCTTGTTCGCCGGTGGGCCAGTTGGCGAATCCTGCATGAGCGCGAGTCACTTCGAGAAGTTGTTGAATGGTTTCTGAGATCGGTCGGCGATTTCGCTTGTTATGGAGTTCCCGAATAATCGAGAGCGCTTCTGAGACTTCTTCAAGCGACTCAGGCAGATCGTCCGGCGGTTGTTTGAAGGCGTGGAGCGTCGTACACAGAGTCCGATAAGAGAGCAACTGTGCATCGGTAAAGGCGAACAGCGGACCACGCAGAGTTGCAAACACTGCGAGTTCTTCATCAGGCCATTCGATCGCTGTCAGCGCATTCCGAATCGCCTCGACTTCCTCACGCGAATGAAACGAACTGCCGCCAACCACTAACGCCTGTACATAACCGCGCGTGACGTCAGTCGAGTAATGACGAAGACGACGAAACAAGAGACACACGTGCCGGGCTTCGACCTTAACACGTTCCTCTGAACGTCCCCGCTCAGTAACAGTCCAATTACTTTCATTGATCAACCAGTTCACAAACGCCGCGACGTCGATTGGTAACGATTCATCGATCCGAAAATTTACGATTTTTCCGTAGTCGCCATACGGCCGCGAAACCGGTAGCGCGATAACTGCCGGTTGGGTCTCGACGTTCTTCCTGCTGGGCAGCAGCTTGACATAGTTTGCCTGGGTGCCGGATTCGCTGTTCATCACCGGGGCAAACGCGGCGTTCACAGCCTGCTGAATCTCCGGGACCGAACGGAAGCTAACGTTGAGATCAACTAATGCGCCACCGGAGCTAATTACTCGTTCTTTCACTTCCTGGTAAAGCGCAACGTCTGCTCGTCTGAATCGATAGATCGACTGTTTGGGATCGCCAACGATGAATAATTTACCGGGAATCGGACGGCTCTTTCGCCAATCCTGTTCGTCGGGGTCGTCAGCGCCGAGCAACATCAGCATTTCAGCCTGCAGGGGATCTGTATCCTGAAACTCATCAACGAAGATGTGTTTGAAGCGTTCTTGCAGTTCAACTCGAATAGAGCGGTTGTCCCGAATGAGATTGCGTGCTCTTAAGAGTAGATCCAGAAAATCGACGTAGCCCGCCCGCTCTTTTAGTTGCTCGAAGTCTTCGATAACGGGCCATAGTTCTTCACGAAGTCGCGGGGCGAGTTGCGCTCCCGCATTACTAACAAACGCCTGCACGTGCAACTTGAGGGCGTCGCGGCGGGTTCGTAATTCG
>QHXL01000131.1:4870-6836 GCA_003222935.1 Acidobacteriota bacterium | reverse complement strand
AATAGTCGTGCTTCTATTCCGTCGTAGTCGCGCGGTCGACCAAGTGCTTCGACGCGGGTCACTTCTGAATAGAACTTCTTCAGGAAGGCGAGCGACTTTGTAAGCCACTGTTCAGGATTGCCGGAGTTAGACCACTCCCCCAACTCCTGGATCTCCAGCATCAATTCATCGATCTCCTGGTCGCGCTCAAAACCTTCAAAGCTCTTCCACTTCGCTGTGAAGTCACGTTCTTTTATGAGATCGAGCACCGCTCTTCGCAGCATCGGTTTTGGACCAGTGTCGGGTGGTCGCCGCGCTAGCGTTGCCGTTCGCTTGCCGCCAAACTCTCGGCGAGGAAGTCGTCTTAAAATTCGACGTACCGCTTCACCGGGATTCGCCAACTGTTGCTCAAACCATTTTTCAAACGCGTGTTCGAATAACGGATGGGTTACGTCTTCGGGTGCGACTTCAAACAGCGGATCGATACCGGCCTCGACCGGATGTTCGCGAAGCAGGTCGGAGCAGAAAGAGTGAATAGTGCCGACGCGCGCTTCTTCAAGCTCCCGGACTGCTTTGTCGAGCAGCGCTTTCGCTTCCTCAGAGACCTCAGTCTGACGCGTCTCTTCAATTTCTTTACGTAGACGAAGCTTGAGTTCACCGGCCGCAAACTCGGTAAACGTTACCGCTACAGTGCTCGCCAGTTCCAACTTTCCGGAGACAATGCCACAAAGGATTCGCCCGATCAGCGCACTGGTTTTTCCTGTGCCTGCCGCCGCTTCGACGATCAATGTCGTGTCCAGATCTTTGCGAATCCGATCGCGCGAGGCCTGATCTGCCAAAAGTATCTTTTTGCTCATGGCAGGTCCCTCAATGCTTTGATCTGGATCAGTCGGTCGCGTGGTTTCTGCTTTACGCGCGACTCCACGAAGTTTCCACACAAGGCGAGAAAGTCGCACCACATACATGCGTCTTTGTCAGGCGCCGCCGGTAGAAATCCATCGATCAATCCCTGCCTGATCGTACTGAGCACGGAGTTGACCACGTTTTTGCTTTCGTCATCGAGACGAACGACTCGCTCTTCGTAACCGCCGTCAGCGGTGCAGTAGTAGAGTCGGCCCGACTCGATTGTGCCCGGTAAGAGTTTTTCACATGCGAGTGCGTAAAGGAGTGGTTGAAGATATTTGCCACCACCGACGACCGTGTCTTTCTCAGCGCGCGCTTTACCAGTCTTGTGATCGGTTACGCGATAATTGCTACCACGGCGTTCGACCATGTCGATCGAACCTCTTAATTTCAAGTCGCCCGTTATTTCCACCGGATCGTCGACACTGGCTGGATCAGAGGCACGTGGCCCACGGTCACTCAAGCCAAACGAGAGTTCAAACTTGTCCGGAATCCAACCTTCATTGTCCTGCGCCACCCTGCGCAACCACTCTCGCAGCTCCATCCGAATGCTGTTAATGCTGTCTTCCCAGACTCGAGGGATCGCCGGCGCGAGCCTGTCTTCGTAGTCGGCAGCGAGGCGTTCCAGCACTTCATCCACCAGCGCGTACGCACCATCTAGTGCGCTGTTCGTCTTCTGTGATCGCGCTTCTGAAATAGCGACAACTTTCTGCTTGTGAATAGAAGTGTCTACCAGTGGCAACAATCCATCCGCTTTGAGTTTAGTCAATATTTCAAACTGTGAGTCGTGAAACAACGAACCGCGTGTTAACGGATCGACCACTTCGATCGCCGCCAGTTCGCGTCGTAACTCCAGGCGCATCACGGCGCTTAGAAAGAATCGATATGGACAACTGGAAAAGTTCTGCAACGCGGTTGCTGAAAACGACCGGGCGGAAAAGTGATGACGGGCAATGCTGGCTAACGCCAACTCGTCAGGATCGACCAGGCCATCGTTCTGGGTCCATCTCTTTAGGCCGCGACGACTTCGTGCGCGAAGTGCGCGTGCGAGATGAGTGTTGGCCGTTAATAGATAATGAGCGGC
>QHXL01000131.1:2111-4772 GCA_003222935.1 Acidobacteriota bacterium | reverse complement strand
CGCGGCCACTTGTTCAAAGCCCGGCAATTCCCCCTCCGCCGCACGCAACGCTTCCAAAGCGTAGAAGGAAGGCACTCGTGGTCGCGATTGCTGAACGTCGATTCGGGGATACGACAGGTAAACCCTTTCACGGGCACTGCCGACGGCTAGTCGTAATGCCACACGCTCTCCGTCTCTCTGATCACCTCGTGTCGTCAGCAACGGATGAATTTCATTGCGCTGGAGATCGGGAAGAATCGGATCCTCGACGATCTTTCGCGGGAACACTCGTTCAGCTAGCCCGGGAACAAATACAACTTGAAAAGACATTCCCCGAACGGCATCGATTGGTCCAACAAAGACCCGGCCGTATTGACGAGTCTTGGGTTTCACCCTGAGATCCCGCAACCTGGAATCGAGTACGAGTTGGACCTCATTGAGGCTAACTGGTCCTACAGTACTCATCGGTTCCAGATCCGCAAGGGTCGCCATTACGCCCTCAGGGTTGCGCAGGGCGTTGACACTCAATTCGCGCAGATGAGCGAGCCACTCACCCCAACTGGCGTTTGTTGGGAGTTTGCTCAATCGCTCGACAAGTGGCAGGGCAAAGTCTCGGAGAGCTTTTAGATCGCGCGACTGGCGACGCAGTGACTCGACCAGCGCCTCCTCTTCAGGGGCAGCTTCCTGGATTCTCAAGGTAAACTCATTAGCAAGACCGTTAAGTCGACGCTCCCAGCGATCCTTTCCTCCGATAACCGCCGAGTCAACAATGAGCCGTTCCCAGCGAGCCGGCGTTCTAAGTGCTCCATCAATCACGTCGCTTTTTTCCGTGTCAGCCACGGGCAAGGGAACTGGTGCTGGTTCAACGTCTGGCTCTTCAAAGTTGAAAGCCGTTTGGACCAGGTCGTCGTTTGACGCGACCCATTCCGACTCGATGTCTTTTGGAGTTTCTGGAGGTGGCAACTCTCCGAGTGATAAGTACTCCGCAAATCGTTTAGCTGACAGGCCATCCGCCGCGCACGCCAGCAGTGCGAGCATCGCCCGCCCGGCTGGATCGGGTGAAGTTATACCTTGCACAAAATAGGCAGGAATATCAGAACGCGCGAAAGCCTCATCAAGATGGGCTCGATATTCACCCGGTGAGTTAAGTAACACCGCCATCTGGTCAAACGGAACCCCTTGCGCCGCTTCCGTTTGAATACTTCTTACTATCTCAATACATTCACGTGGTTCGCCTGGCCAGTTGCTGAGCCTGACACTCGAGTCGAGTTTCGAAGGATTTGGGGCGGAGTCTTCGAACAAGTGCTGCTTCACATAATCAAGACTTGTTGGTACAGCTCCCACATTGGTGGATAACTCGGTTGCTGCTTTCAGTGCAGTTTGCAAAGCCTTAGTTGTGTTCTCATCGCCGTGCGGTATCGTGGCTAAAACGCCTGGCGAACGAAGCGCCAGTGTCTGGATGAGTTGTTGTTCCAGAACGGAGTGGATCGCCAGATCGAGAAGCAGGATTGGCAAGTCGATGTATGAACTGTTTTCTTCCGATTCAATTGAGGCGATGGCTGTCTGAAAAAGCGTGGAACGATCGGAAAGTTTGGCTCTGGTTAACTCTTCGTCCACTAGAGTGGCGATGGCGGCGAGGTCTTTGCCGCCACGTTCAAGGCGCTTTAATGCTTTCGGACCAATCTCATTCATTCGTAACTCAGCAAGTGTACGAGCGACGGCGATAGTGAATCCCGGTTTTGCTGCGACTGGTTCGAAGTATTTGAGCTTGGAAGCAGACTGGAGTGAATGAATCGACCTGGCGACAACGGCAGTGAATGAGAGATTGGTTGCGGGTGTCGTACCTGATTCAGAGAATTTACGTTGTGCCAGACGCGACGCGAGGACGTTGAGCGATAGACGTTTCACTCCAAACGCGGCGCCGCGCGAGGCGACTAAACTTAGGTGAAGGTTATTGCCCGCCTCGTTTGAGTTGGCGAGCACTAACAGTTCAGTATCGGCCGGGTACGATTCAATCCAGTCCCTGGCGGCATTGAGTCGCGACTCCGCATCTGCTGAAACAATAATTCTTCGATTCATCACGCTTGTTTCTTAACGAAAGCTTCGTTGTTTGTCGAGTGTAGGAGGGTTTCCCTGTGTTTTCTCTGCGTCCATTTGTTAACTTCTCGCTTTTAGCGAAACTTTTCGCCTCGGCTTCGCCGCCAGATGTGAGGCGACGGCTCCGCCTCGCCGTAAAGTGCTGAGTTCGATTTGGGCTGTGCCCCTGGTACGAGCTTGGCTCCTTAGTACGCTAGTGCCTTAGGGGGCCGAGCCCGAACCAGGGGCATAGCCCAATATCAACAGCGCCTGTTACGGCGAGGCTGAGCCGTCGCCTCACATCCGGCGGCGAAGCCGAGGCGAAGAGTTTCTTCCAAACGCCGGAAGTTAACTACTTGCTACTCAGAGACGCAGAGATAGCACAGAGATCTGGAGTCTTGACACTTTACCTGATGGCTTCATATAGTCCGTTGCCCAACGTTCCAATTGGTCATTTCTCTAAAACACGTTTTCTGAAAAGCTGAGACGCAACGGATGAAGCGCATTCTCCTGTGTTTAGCGGTAGTCGCACTCTACGTCTTACACCAGGATATCTGGTTTTGGCGTACGGCCCACCCCCTGGTATTTGGCTTCGTCCCTATCGGA
>QHXL01000131.1:1571-2093 GCA_003222935.1 Acidobacteriota bacterium | reverse complement strand
CAATCGCCGCATGTTTACTCATGTGGTTGTTGGTGAAGTTTGCCTGGCCGGGTCACCTTGAAGAGGAGATCGAACACCCAGAGTCCGAGGAGGGCCGCAAGCATTGATTCCCGCAATCTTCGTTTTCCTCTATCTCGCGATAGTCCTTTACATCGGCATCTTTGCCTTTAGAAAAGCAAAGGGAAAAGCTAAAGCCGAAGACTATTTTCTTGCGAGTCGCTCGCTTGGCCCGTTCGTGTTTTTGTTCTCGCTCTTTGGGACAAACATGACGGCCTTCGCGATCCTTGGCTCGTCGGGTCACGCCTTTAACAACGGAATCGTCACCTTTGGCCTGATGGCTTCGTCGTCTGGTCTCGTGATCCCGATAACGATCTTCTTCATCGGAACGCGCGTCTGGGCGCTTGGCAAGAAGTACGGCTTTATGACGCCCGTACAGATGTTTCGCGACCGTTGGGAATGCGGCAACATCGGCACAGTGATTTTTGTGGTCCAGACTGTTCTCCTGGTGCCTTACATCGTGAT
>QHXL01000131.1:0-1552 GCA_003222935.1 Acidobacteriota bacterium | reverse complement strand
CAGTGGTGGCGTCGTGCCGTTTTGGTTTGGAGGAGCAATTGTCGCCCTGGTTGTGATGGGCTATGTGTTTTTCGGCGGCATGCGCGGCACTGCCTGGGTCAACACGTTTCAGACAATCCTGTTCCTGACGTTTGGCGTGATCGCGATTATCGTGATCGGCACCGGCATGGGCGGGTTTAAAAGTGCCGCCGATGCGATGTTGGCCTCTCCGGCTTTGGCGCCATTGCTTACTCGAGAACGAATATCGCCGTACTACTTCTTCAGCTATACCTTCATTCCGCTTTCGGCGATAGCTTTTCCACACATGCTGATCTTCTGTCTCACCGCTGAGAAGATGAAGCACTTTAAGAAGACAGTGATCTTCTATCCACTCAGCATCCTGGCTATTTGGCTCCCATGCGTTTTCCTCGGCGTCATGGCGAACCGCGTGCAGGACGTACCCCAGATAAAAGCGAAGCAGGTAGCGCGAGCAGAGTTGGCCACGAAGGGAAAGACTTTGCCGCCCGAGGGTCGTGATGAGTTGCGCGAAAAAGCAGCGGGTGACGACGTGATCATGTTGCTGCTTCAACGTTACGCACCGCTCTGGCTGGCCGGGTTACTCGGTGCGGGCATCATGGCGGCAGTTATGGCAAGTGATTCGCAGATACTGGCTTTATCGACAATGTTTACGGAGGATGTGTTTGCCTACTATGGGCACAAGGACCGTTTTGGGGAGGCGGTCCAGATTAATACTGGTCGCATCTTCATCGTCATAATTGCGGCGGTCGCTTATCTAGTAGCGTTGCGCGCGCCTGAAGCAATCTTCGAGTTGGCCATACAATATGGGTTCTCCGGTTTTGCGGCGCTTTCTCCGCTTTTAGTCGCGGCACTTTTCTGGAAGGGAAGTACAAAATGGGGCGCGTTGGCGACGACTCTGTGGACCGCCGCGTCGGTAGTTGCTGTCGCCGTGTTTCAACATATAGTTCCCGCTCCAGCTCCTGGCCCAGCTATCAGTTACTGGACTCTCGGCGGGACAGAAGTACTTGGGCGCACACCCGGAGGCACAGCGATCTTTGGTTTTATGCCGGTCGTGCCGATGGTGATTATTTCTGCGCTCCTGATGATCGTTGTCTCGATGATGACTCGGAAACCAACCAACACCACCATCAATAAGTACTTTGGAGTGTAAAAGCCATGAAGAAGAAACTGATCCTGACAGTCGTTACGACAATGTTTCTCGCGACGGTAGCGATGGGCCAAACCGGTACGGCAGGCAACAAACGCCGACCTGTAAAGACTGGTCCTTCGAACGGTCTCTTGACGCCGGCGATTGTTTCTGGAGATTTGGTTTTTACTTCCGGACAACTCGGGCTCGACTCTAAAACTGGTCAACTTCCCGAAGGTTTCGAAGCGCAGTTCGAACAGGCCTTCAAGAACCTCACTGCGCTTCTTGATACCGCGGGAAGTAGCTCAGAACACATCTTGAAGGCTACGGTGTTTCTGGCTGATATGAACGACTATGCAAAGTTAAATGAGCTTTATAAAGCGAAGTTCAAAGGCGATCCGCCTGCGC
>QHXL01000130.1 GCA_003222935.1 Acidobacteriota bacterium | reverse complement strand
GTCGTTTAAATGCCGTCGCCATCGCCGCGCCAAAGGCTGCAAGCGCAACGATGATCACAGACGTCAGTTGCCAGTTGAGATAAAACAGCACGCAAAGCGCAATTAGAGCGGTGACGACCCCGCCGACTAATTGGACCAGGCCCGAACCGACAAGGTTTCGAATACCTTCGGCGTCAGACATGATCCTCGAGATGAGCACTCCGGTTTGCGTGGAATCGAAGTAGCGAATCGGTAGACGCTCGACGTGTTCCTGAACGCTCTTGCGCATCTCGGTAATTGCGCGTTGGGCCGCCACGCCCAGAATCTGCGAAAGAGAGAAGGATGTAACCACCTGAACAAGTGTCGCAGCCCCGGCGGCGAGCGCAAGAGGTATGAGTAGATGGCCTTTGCGCTGCAGAACGACGTCGTCAATGAGATATTTCGAGGTAGTTGGCAACACCAAACCAACCAACCGATTCAAGATCATCAGGAACATCCCTAACGAAAGCCGATAACGGTGTTGCCAGATGAGCTCGCGCGCGTCGCGCCAGGCCGCGGAGGGGGTTATCCGCTTTTTAGCAGGTGGTTTGTTGGGTGTTGCCATGGGTAATAACAGATTACACAGATTGGGTGGCTAAGAACAAATAGACTCTCTCTCTGTGTTTCTCTGCGTCGCTGTGCCTCTGTGGTTCTAACGACGTTCGTCCAGGTTAACCACAGAGTCACAGAGACACAGACAATACGCAGAGAGACGTTGTACCTTTCCCTTGACATCCTAGGGTACGGGGCAATAGTCTGCCCTTGACTATCTAGAGGAGCCGCATGAGAGCTAATCGCACAGACCTGATGCAGGGAACGCTTGAGTTGTTGATTCTCAAAACTCTATCGCGCGAACAGATGCATGGCTACGGTATTGCTCAACGAATTCATCAAGCCGTCGATGACCTACTCAAGGTCGAGGATGGTTCACTTTATCCCGCGCTTTATCGAATGGAAGAACGCGGCTGGATAGCGTCCGAGTGGGGTGTTTCGGAGAACAACCGCCGCGCAAAGTTCTATAAACTAACTAAGACGGGTCGGAAACAACTCGCCGATCAGTCGATGAATTGGGAGCGCATTTCTCGCGCTGTGATGAGGGTGTTGGAAGCAACCTGAGGGGAAGAGCTGTGAAAAACTTTTTGGAATTAATCAGCCGCTCGCGCAAAGCCTCGATTGAAAATGAGGTCCATGAGGAGTTGCAGTTTCATATCGACACGCAGGCCAGCGACTACACGAGTCTCGGCATAACACCTGAAGAATCTCGAGTGTTGGCGGAAGCTCGCTTTGGTGATGTGGAAAGAATCAGGTCGGAGTGTATTCGTATCAGCACCCGTAATACTCTCCTGACCTGGGTGTTGACCTTCGTCTTTCTGATGAGTCTTGTTGTGGGCCTGCTTGTCAGAGCTTTGAGTACGGAGGTAAACGTAACTCGCGTCGGTACCGTGATGACGATGATTGGCGGACTGGGGATCCTGCTGGTCTACGCCAAGCGTGCCGGATCTATGGTGCTTACCCAATCGGGTTCAGTGCGGCTAGGTTTGGATAACTCACCAGTTAGCTTTGATGAACAAGGCAGAACACCATTCGAACGAGTGAAGTCGTGGCAGGAAGGTCAGTAGTCCGTCGTTAGTAGTCAGTTGTAGTAGCTAAGATTTCGGACGATTCTCGGTTATTTGCGCCTACAACTAACTACGGACCACTGACCACTAACCTTCCGCTAAATGACAAATGAGAAAGGGACGAATGATGATTTCAGTACTAAGATTCTCGCGGTATCACGTCGAACGTGAGCTTTTCCGTTCCACGAATAACCGTCATCGGAGTTTTCTTGCCTATCAATTCGTCCGTCAACAGCTTGTGTAGATCATCAATGCCGCGGATCGCTTCGCCGTTAAAATCGATGATTAGATCTCCAGCCTGCAAACCAGCGTCTTTCGCTGGACTCAGCTTAGTATTGTTTTCAAAAGACACAATCAACACTCCCGACTCAAAGGCGAGTTGATAGAACCGAACGATCCGGCGCGGTATGGGCACATTTTGTCCGGCTACTCCGATGTAGCTCCGACTGATTCTGCCGTCACGAATCAAACGACCAGCCACAAACTTCGCGGTATCTATCGAGGTTGCGAAACAGATCCCCTGGGCTGGAAGTATTGTCGCTGTGTTGACGCCGATAACTTCCCCACGCGTGTTTACCAATGGCCCACCCGAGTTGCCCGGATTCAAAGCCGCGTCAGTCTGAATAACTCCATCCATTAGACGCCCGGACTGCGCACGTAATGATCGACCAAGCGCACTAACCACTCCTGCGGTCACCGAGTACTGAAAGCCGTAGGGATTACCGATAGCAATTACAAGTTGGCCCACGCGAATCGAATGTGACTCGCCGAGTCGTGCGGTGGCCAGGTTCGGCGCGTTTATTCGTATCACTGCCAGGTCGGTGTCCGGGTCGTCGCCGATCAGTTGGGCGAGAAACCGTCTGCCATCCATCAACGCGACTTCAATTTTCGTGGCTCCGTGTACCACGTGACTGTTTGTGAGAATGAAGCCATCGGGAGTAAAGACGAATCCCGAACCGGAGCCTGTCGCTTCCTGCTGTGATTGGCGTCGACTACCCCGCGCAGTTGTAACCTGGATGTAGACGACTGACGGGCTGACTCGTTCGGCAGCATCTATTACTGCGCGAGAATAAGCATCGAGTAAGTCGTTGTCGTAGTTGTCCCGGGACCCGGCAACTTCGCTTGTTACGAAGGATGGCTGAAAGGCGCTGTTGTCTTCAATGCTTCTGTATTCCATGTTGTACCTCAGCTAGATCATACGGATGCCGTCAAGTGGGCTAAAGAGACTTTGCGAAAAAGGGGGTGCAGATTCGCCAATTTATACTGATTTCCCATGGAAATGAGGTACGAACACTACCTGAAATGAATCTGGCTCAGCAGCGCAATCTGAACTCCGAGTCGTCGGAAATCGACTTGATGGCGTTAAACCTACTGACCGCGAACGGATAGAGTGTTAGGATTGATGCAAACGGAGGTACTAATCAATGACATGGGATGGAGACGACCTGGCTGGGCAGGCTGAGGATGCGCTCGAACGCCAACAAGCACTCGCCGACGCTCAAGCAAACAGAACTACCACACCGGAACAAAGGGCCCGCAACGCTGCACTTGAATCAGTGCGATTGTCGCGTTCTCGAATTGTTTCTCAATTGAACACGGCCACAAATCCCGCCCACCGGCGAATGCTGGAAAGCGCGCTTCAGTCGCTCGATGCGAAGATGAAGGAATAGTTAGTTGCTCTCGTAGATCAAGATCCGTTTGCTGGCTTTCCTGCCGATGAAGTAACCACCGACAGCGCCGACAACCGCACCTACAACCGCAAGCCCCGCAGTTACTGCATGATCGACTTTTTGAAAGCCGCTGTCGTCGTAGCGTCAGCAGCTGTGCCGATCCCTGCACCAATTCCCGCGCTACGAATGATGTGAGTCTGTCGAAGGGGTGCGCGGGTGCTGGGACCGCAGGCGTCCCCGCCTGCCCTTTTGAACTTAGAGGAACTTGGTGGCTAACGTTAGCAGGCGGGGACGCCTGCGGTCCCAGCATTGGCGATCACTGGAGGTCCATAACGTTACTCAAAAGTTAAGAATCCGAGGCTGCCTTTTGCGCCGCCGCCCCACCCTATTGCTTTTCCCGGAACAAAGCTGAACGTGTCAAACCCGCCACCTTCGATTGGTTTCCAGGTTCTCCCATCATCAACTGAGTAGTCGCTACCGGCGGGTCCGATTGCGATCATGGTCTTTGTGCCCGGCACGTAAGCAACGACTGATCGAAAACCGTTTAGACCAGTTGCCAGGTCCCAGGTCGCACCGCCATCACTTGTAAGCGCGATATTGTTGACCGCTTCGTTTTCTTTGGTGTAGTCGCCGCCCACGATCACGCCGTGCTGTCGATCACGGAAAGCAATTGAAAAGATTCCCGTGGATGGTCCAGCGGCAAGAGGCGTATCCGCTACTTGCCAGGTTCGACCGCGATCAGCAGTCCTCAA
>QHXL01000129.1:4326-9352 GCA_003222935.1 Acidobacteriota bacterium | reverse complement strand
ATTGATCGCAGCTGATCGTTGTCTAAGGTCGTGGTTGTTGTTGGGTAACGCAGTGAATCGTGCCCATCCCCCAGACGAGTGGCTCACAATTTATCGGTACAACCCGTCGATCGTTAAATAGTCGCTGCAAAGTTTCGACCGCGCGTAAGTCGTTCTCGTGACCAAAGACCGGAGCAAGGACGACGCTGTTGGCGATATAGAAGTTTGCATAACTTGCGGGGAGTCGATCGAGATTGCGAGTGTCAGTGCTGGTGCCGCCGACGATTCCAGGCATTGGCAGGGTTACGATCTCAAAACCACGTTCTTTGCTATCCGTCATCAACTCGAGACGCCGCAGGTTGTCTTGCAGTAGTTCATAGTTCGCGTCGTTTGGATCGTCCTCGACCGCGCAAACAATTACCCCTGGCGCAACAAAGCGGGCTATGTCGTCGATGTGTCCGTCCGTATCGTCGCCCACGATTCCTTCACCAAGCCACAGGACCTTGCTGACGCCGAGGTACGCTTTTAAAAAGTCTTCGATCTCTGTCTTACTCAAATGAGGATTCCGGTTCTTGTTGAGCAGGCATTGTTCGGTGGTGAGCACACAGCCTTCGCCGTCAACTTCTATCGAACCACCTTCCATCACAATTCCAGGTTCAAATCTCGGCAGCTTGAGTTGATCCTCCAAAAGCTGCGGAATCCGATCATCCTTTTTGAGGTCTTCGTACTTGTTGCCCCAGGCGTTGAAGATCCAGTCGTTGAAAGCCTGGTTGTGTCGATCGCCAACCAGGAAGTTTGGACCATAATCCCTGATCCATGAATCAACCGTTGTGAGTTGATGAAAACGAATATTCGTCGAACTGCCAAACCGGCATCGTTCCCTCACGGAGTTTTCCGTGTTCTCGTCGTCAACCAGCAAATTTACAGTTTCGTGCGGTGTAAGTGCTGCAAGCATTTGCAGATAAATCTCTTCGACTTGCGGGACCCGTTCCGGCCAGGTAACTGGATCCTTGGGCCATGTCAGCCAGGTGCTTGAATGCGGCCACCACTCCGCCGGCATGTAGAAACCAAGTTCTTTAGGCGTCATACCTTTGTTAGCTATCATCGCTGATTTCAAGACTGGACCGGCCGAGTGCGCAAGCTTCTGAAGATGCCGACAAAACTAATCAGCACCCAGAAAACTTCCATCAGGAACGCGGAAAGATTGAAATTAACAAGCAGTGAAATAACGACGAGGGTTGCGCCGAGAGCGTTGACTACGGAGTAAGCTAATCCATGTGTGATCTTGTTTAACTGAAGCAACAGATAAGCGACCATCATCATTACGACGCCGATATTTCCGACAAAGTCGAGGAAGCCATACTTCATACTGGTTCACCGAATCTATATCGCAGTCCATCGTATGCATCGATGCGGCGGTCGCGAAGGAAGGGCCAGTTTTGCCGCGTCTCTTCTATCTTCTCCAGATCGCATTCGACGATCAGTGTTTCTTCTTTATCGGATGATGCCTTCGCGATGATTCGTCCGAACGGATCGGCCACAAACGATTGACCCCAAAACTTCAACTTGCCTTCCTGTCCGACTCGATTTACGACGACAACAAATAAACCATTTGCAATTGCATGCGAGCGTTGGATTGTTTCCCATGCTGAGTGTTGCGCCTGATTCATTTCCTCTTCTTCGTCGGGCAGCCAACCAATCGCCGTCGGGTAAAAAAGAAAATCAGCGCCACTCAAGGCGGTGAGACGCGCAGCTTCGGGAAACCATTGGTCCCAGCAAACAAGCGTGCCGACTTTTCCGTGTGCGGTCTCGTGGGTCTTAAAACCGAGATCGCCCGGAGTGAAGTAGAATTTTTCGTAATACAAAGGATCGTCAGGGATGTGCATCTTGCGGTACTTCCCGGCGATCTTTCCCGAGGCATCGATGATAACTGCCGTGTTGTGATAAACACCTGCGGCGCGTTTCTCAAATAACGAAGCAATCACCACGACGTTGTTCTTACGCGCGACCTTGCTTAACGTTTCAGTAGAAGGTCCGGGGATGGTTTCCGCGAGTTTGAACAATTCAATGTCTTCAGTCTGACAGAAATACTGTGACCGGAAGAGTTCTTGTAAACATACGATCTGGGCGCCGCGTTTTGCCGCGTCGTTAATACCCGCGATCGCTTTTTTAAGATTTGTTTCCGGCTTCTGTTCGCAACTCATCTGCACCAGCCCCACGGTCGTTGCGGTTGCTGCTCGCTTCTTTTTCGGCATGAGCGAAGTATAGCAAAGCAAACTGGAGGCGGAGAAAGTCACGACGAGGACACAAAGGGACCGGGACAAGAAAGGAGTTGCTGTAACCCAACCTGTCTTTTGTGCCTTTTGTACCCAGGTGTTGAAAATTCGGCCAGTTGGCAGTGCTTTGTCAGGGCTTTGGACATGAAAGATGGTCTTGAGTAAGATGAGCGGTCATTTTTCCAGCCTAGTTGAAAAGAGTATCGAAGATGATTGATTTTGAGTTGACTGAAGACCATAAAGCGCTGGTGCAAACTGTCCGCGAATTTGCCCAAAAAGAAGTTGCCCCTTATATCAAAGAGTGGGACGAGAAGCAGCATTTTGAGCGATCTGTGCTCGACAAAATGGCGGCGCTCAATCTATTGGGTGTTTGCATTCCCGAGGAGTATGGCGGCGCGGGCTTCGACTACATTTCGCTGGGTTTGGTCTGCGAGGAGTTGGAAGCGGTCGATACGTTCATGCGGGTGGTGATGTCGGTCCATACCGGGCTCAACTCGCTGTCGCTTTACACGTGGGGCACGGAGGAGCAGAAACAGAAGTACCTTGTTCCGCAGGCCAAGGGTGAAAAGTTGGCTACCTATGGATTGACCGAACCAGGCGCTGGTTCGGATGTTGTTGGTGCGAGATCGACGGCGCGACGTGACGGCGACGACTGGATTCTCAATGGCGAGAAGATGTGGATCAGTCTGGCTGATGTTGCCGACAACTTCCTTTTCTTCTGTTGGACCAATGAAGAGAAGCGACGCGCCCGGGATCACAGTGGAATGTCGTGTTTCATTGTTGAGAGAACGATGAAGGGGTTTTCGTCTGGCACTATCCACGGAAAGCTTGGTATTAAGGCAGGCAATACAGGGTACTTTTCACTGCAGGACGTGCGCGTGCCGTCATCGAACATGTTGGGTGAAGAAGGTGAAGGCTTCAAGATCGCGATGTTTGCGTTGGAGCAGGGTCGTTACACGGTGGCTTCAGGTGCGACCGGTGTAATTCGTGCTTCACGAGACGCGTCGGTCTCTTATGCGAACACGCGGGAGACATTTGGCACAAAGATTGGGAACCACCAGCTTGTGAAGCAAAAGATTGCCGAGATGGAGGCCGACTATCAGATGAGTCACCTGCTATGGCTGCGTGCGGGCTATCTAAAGAATGAAGGGAAGCCAAACGCGAAGGCGACAAGTTTGGCCAAGTGGCAAGCGACGGTACGGAGCGAGAATGAGAGATACTTACGAAACTGCAAAGCCGCGATCATTTACGAGGGAACCCGCGACATTCATACACTAATGCAGGCTGATTGGGCGTTGGGATACAAGAAAGAAAAGCCGGCTCGCAAAGTTTTGCCTGTCTGGAAGAAGTAAGTTCGAAAGCCTGGAGACTTCTCAACAGTGGCCATCGCATCCGATTCGGATGCGATGGCTTTTCAATATGCAGTACGGCAGAGTTGTCAGCAGAGTACACCGGACTGCAAAGTCTTCACCCTACACCCAAGGCTCCACTCTCTTGGCGCTTTGCCGTTTAAGTCATTCGTCGAGTGGCTATGACCGTAACCAGAATTAGCAACACCACGAAGGCGCTCAAGCCCACGAGTACCCAGGTTGAACGATTCGGCCACTGTAACATCGCCCATGACGATGTGAGGATCGCAACTAACGTAGCCACAAAAAGGTTAAACAATTGTTCACAGCTTGATGCGTTCGACATGGTTGGTTCCGGTCCGGGTTATCGCCAGCCAGTTCCTGTCTGCCAAAGGACCTGGCTGGCGAATCCCACTCCCGCGCTCAATGAGAGAGAAAAACATCCCAGGCCCAACGACCCACTTTCCCATCCTTTAGATCTTTAACCTTTGCCCTGTATCTAAATTCATTCCCAAAGTCATCGACGCGTTTCGACTCTTTGAAGTCGAGTTCGAACGCCTGCACATTTAGAGAATTCAGTGTCTTGAGCTCAGCAGCTTCCGCGACGCCGTTGTGATTCTTGTCCTGCCAGAGACGCAGACTGGGGAAGATCGAGTCCTCGTTGTTAATTACACCATCGCCGTTCCCGCCGTTGGCTGCTTTGTCGAATTCAGCGAGCGCTAGAAATCCGTTCTTGTTTGCGGTTCCTGGTTGTGGTGTGAAGTCACCAAATAGTTCGGCGCCGTTATCTATATTTCCATTTCCATTGCGATCGAGTACCAGCCATGCATCGTCGGAGTTTGCCTGGGTCCAACCAAGTCGATCGCGAGTGCCGTTGCCGTTGAGATCGAAATCTACTCCAACGCTTGGCCCGCTTAGAGCAATGCCATCGCCGTTAACGTCGATAACGATTGGAGATCCACCGCAGGTGTCACAACCGGAGCAGGAGCAACTGAAAAAATCAAACTCGCCACCGTACATGGAGCACTTGTTTATGAACGTGAGGTTTGTACATGAACTGGGTTGAGAGAAACAGCAAAAGCCAGAACCGTTAGGGGTGCTTCCAATGGGACAGTTGCCATCCCAGGCTGGCGTTGTACAGGTTCCTCCGCCAGCGACTGTTCCTATGCGACAAAGATTTCCAACCGCTTTACCATCGTGCCACAAATTTCCTCCCGTGACCGTAGCTGAAGCACCAGCGCCTTGTGCAGAAATACCAACTGAAATATTCACCTGGCAATTTGTTCCAATTAAACAAGTCGAAAAGGCAACCCCGACGGCAGACGCGCAACGGATTTCTGATGAGGCTGGACCAAAGTTCGTCTCGGTTTTTTTATCCTTTATGCCTTTGTGAAACCAGATATCAAAAACTGAATCAAGAGT
>QHXL01000129.1:0-4270 GCA_003222935.1 Acidobacteriota bacterium | reverse complement strand
TTGTTTGGTTCAGCCTGACACGTCGGAGTGAAAACCGCCGTTCCTCCATGATTCCCAGAAGCATGTTCAGTGTCATCTAAAACAAGCCAAAAGTTAGGAGTATCCCCGAGCAAATCGTCCTGCGTTTCTAAAACACCAGACCCATCTACACTTGATAAGGTGTCTTCATTATTCAAAGAGTCGGGATTGGAAAACTGGAGGAATTCAGTTGTTGGGAAAGAAGAATCCTGGAGTTCAGGCCTCGTTTTATAAGCTGGACGCTTTTCTTCCCACACACGATTGATTCCGTCAACGATCGGGTCCCAGAACTCGGGCACGCCTAACTCGCTAGTTTGGTTCAAATTGTGAAAGACGACTAAAGCTTTATACATTCGCGTCCGTCCCTTAAAAGAAACCGACACCGAGTAAGAAGTGTAGCTGCCGACATTGGCATACTTTGTTGGTTCAAACTGCAATGCGTTCGAAATTGTCCATTCCGGATCGAATCCGGATGCATATGAACCCTTGGTCCACTCGGCCTCGAAAGCGACTTCTTCTGCGCCTTTATTGATCGAGTGAGTTGTCCTGCTTAAGCTAATTACGTCGCCTGTAGGAAGACTAAGCAGTTCAACGTAACGTTTGTTTAGTATTTCCTGAATGTTACCGCTGTGGAAATTCGTCAGGGTAAACTCAAGGTCTTCTTGTCGTGGTTTACTATTCTTTTTCATATCCTGGTTCAAGGCTTGGTTGGCGCGAGTGAATTCAACCGCCTTCGAATAGACTTCTCGGATCAATGCTTCTGCCCGATCAGTCTGACTGCTGCGACTAAGAGACGACAGATCGCGCTTAGTCGAATAAATCCGTTGTGCCTGACTCACTATTTCAGAAGATAGAGAAATCAGGCTTAGGCTGAGAAGAGTGAGTATTTGTCGTTTCATGAGGAACTCCTAGTTTGTTGAGGACGATTTGTTGGAGCCCTGAATACCGAGCTCCTTATTGATAAGTCGTCGGAATTCATCAATCCCGATGGCTCCATTTACCATTTGCCCATTGATGATGAAGCTAGGCGTGCTTTCAAGGCGAAGCCGCTTTGCGAGTTCAAGGTCTTTCGTTATTGCATTAATTGAGGGAACGGAATTGGCGCATGCTCGGAACCGATCAGTATTTAAACCAAGATCTTCAGCCAACTTGTTAAATGTTTCTGGTGACAGATTGTTGGCCGAAAAAAGGGCGTCCTGATACTGCCAAAAACGATCCTGCTGCCCTGCGCAAAAAGAAGCGCGTGCGGCGGCGAGTGCGTTCTTGTGACCGTCTAACGGTAAGTGCTTGAACACAAACCGAACTTTATCGGCATACTCCGCGAGAATTTGCTTTACCGGAACCTGAACAGCCCGACAAAATGGACATTCAAAGTCCGAAAATTCAAGAATCGTGACCGCCGCTGACTTTGGACCAATCGCAGGGGACGTCCCGTCATCGAAGCTTGAAGATATTGGAGGAGGGGGAAAGTTGACGACTAGCGATGCTGATTTTCGAAGAAGTTCAAGTGAGGCTCGATAGTGTTTCATTCGCTGCTGAGTCTCGAGGTCCAATCTCAATCGTTCTTTGGCTTCATCCGGACTCATCGCAGCGAAGAAAGATTGGTTCTGTAAATAGGTCGTTTCAACCTCTTCCCGGTTTACGTTGATTGGACCTGACACCATTAAACGTCGCAGTTCCTCTACTGATATGTTTTGCCGCTTCGCTTCAGACTCGATCAGTTCCTTGCTGACGAGATTGTCCAGCGCAACCTTGCGCAAGGCGTATAGCTGTTGCTGGAGCGGGAGTATTTTCTCTGAGACAGAATCATCAATATCCTTCTGGGTAATTGCTTTGCCATTCACAGTAGCAACTACTGAATCCACATTTTGGCCAAGAGAATCAGAGTGTGTTGGACCAAGTATAATGATGGCCAGGATTAGAATGTTGATTATTCGAAGGGCAGGACCAATTGTCTCAAATTCAATTCGCCGAGACTGTTCGGGTGCTTGTGTTGGTGAGGCATCGGAATGCATTTAAAGCTCCTTTGGTTATGAGCTGTGAGGCTCTGTTTAAGACAACAAAGTTAAGGTTGGCGCAGACTATTCCAGGTTCTTCAATCCGTCAACAAATCTTTGTTGTCCAAAACGGCTAAGTGTTGACCAAAACGGCTATGTCCCATTTTTCTTATTCCGTCCTCTATTGCGAGCCACACCGTTACGCAGTCGAAACACTGTTGGCGAGACCCCGTACACCTTCTTAAAATCGCGAACGAAATGGCTCATTGCATTCAGCCCGACACTATTAGCAATCTCTTTCACACTCAAGAAAGTTTTGCGCAGCATTACCTCCGCACGACGCAACCGCACTTCCCTGAGATAGTGCTTGTACGTCGTCCCTGTTTCTTTCTTAAACAGATGACGCAGTCGTGACTCCGAAAGATTCACCATCGCAGCCAGTTCGGAAAACTCGACTGCGGGATTACTTTCGATCTTAGATCTGACTATTTGTATTCTTCGATCCATAGTGATGAGGACCCGGAGCCGAAGATAATGAATTTGAGTTGTTGTGGGGCGCGCTGAGAGTACTCGCTGAACTTTCGTTTGTCTACAAAAAATAAAGATCGAAGTGGTAATGAAAAAGGGCGAACTTGATTCGCCCTTTCCAATAACTCTAACCCCGGGTGATCTCTATTTTCTGGCTTCGAAAACGCGATTGAAGGGAGTCTCCGTGGCGCGACGAAACTCCTTAAAACCTGCGCCCAGAACTATCTTTCTGATCGACTCCTCAGTCGCAACTGCACCGAGTGCTGGTCCATCCAGCGCCAACGAATTCGACGTGCAGCACAGCGTCGACGCACCTGAAAATGTTCGCCCGATGATGTTGAAGTTTTCTTCGACCGTGTTGCCAGCCATCGGCTCGACTATAAGTACGCTGCCACCTGGCGCAAGAACCTCGGCGGCACGTTTACAGGCACCGGCGGGATCACCCATGTCGTGAAGACAGTCAAAGAATGCAACCAGGTCATACTGATTATCAGGGAACTCCTGAGCAGTTGCTGTTTCAAAGTGAACCCGATCTTCCACTCCGGCATTGGCGGCTTTTGCGCGAGAGTGTTCAATTGAGGCGGCGTGATTATCGAAACCCCAGAACTCGGAGTTTGGATAGGCCTGGGCCATGATTATAGTTGATGCTCCGTGACCACAACCAACGTCAGCAACTTTTCCTCCAGCCTTCAGTTTTTCCTCGACGCCGGTGAGCGATGGGATCCAGGTGTTGATTAAATGGGCTACGTAGCCAGGTCGAAAGAATCTTTCGGTGCCGACAAACAGGTCGGGATGATGTTCGCCCCAAAGCATTCCACCGCCATCGCGGAAGTGCGACTCGATACGCTCGACCGCCTGCGTCATTGCTTTGATCACGTAGAAGCCGCCACCTACAAAGAAAGGACTGTTCTCATCCGTCAGTGCAACGGTCTGTTCTGGCGCGAGGCTGTACTTTCCAGTTGCGGCGTCGTAGTCCACGTAACCTCCAGCGGCCTGATTAATCAGCCATTCTTTTACATATCGTTCGTTCGTGTTTGTCTGCTGCGCCAATTCGGCGGGCGTTACGGAGCCAGCGTCGGCAATCGCTTTGTAGAGGCCGAGCTTCTGGCCGAGATAAGCGAGCGACGAACTCAGTGACGCGCCAAAGTCGCCGACAACTTTGCCGAGAAATGCATTCATTTTGTCTTCATTGATGTCTGTTGGTTGAACAGATGTGGACATAGAACTCCTCCGGGCGGATGCAGATTCAAATTCTGGGGGATTTGCTTGGCAGCTTCTAACTCCGCTGGCCATTGGAAGTCAAGCAACACTCGCGTTGATCTTGAATGGCAGACCAGGAATTGTTCCGTCAAACCACTCAACGTTCTCTCTTACAAGTGTAAGTTCAAGCACATATTGACCTGGGCTTTCCGGAGCTCTGACCGAAACCAAAAGTTCTTCGCCGTCGTTCTTCTCGAGCGGATAGGGCAGGGAAGTGCGTAGACCATTCCACTCCACGACGTCTCCCGATTCGGTTTTCCAGTGATAACTCAACAACAACGGCTCTTCAGTGAATGAAGAAATAGCATGATCCCCAGTGTTTCGAATCATGACCGGGAGGTTGAGATGCGCACCTGGCGCGAGACGCAAACTTTCTATTGGTGACGACAATTCGACTTCGGGCTTTGCTTGCGAAGTTGGATCCGGGGTAGGTTCACGACGAGCGACAATCGTAAACATGTCCTGGG
>QHXL01000128.1:4328-6545 GCA_003222935.1 Acidobacteriota bacterium | reverse complement strand
AAAATGATGGAGCAACAACGCTAGCGCTAAGACAGGAGTTAGCTTTGGATGCATTCAGCAGAACGTCGGAATACGATAGCGCAATCGCCGAATATTTCTTCGACCTTGAGTGCCAACAAGAAGCGGCCGAGGACGTCGAAGGCGAGGCAATAGTTGAGTTCTCCGACGCGTCAGTACTCGTCCTCCAAAAGCTGAACGACTTACGTTACGGCGAGAATCCCCACCAGGGGGCCGCGCTGTACCAATCAATCACAATTTCAAACAACGCGCCAGACGAAAACCCTCAAGGCCTTGCGGGTGCGACCCTGCTTTCCGGCAAGGAGATGTCGTTCAACAACTACGTCGATGCGGAAGCAGCGTGGCAACTGGTCGGTGATTTCGAAGAGCCTGCGTGCGCAATTATCAAACATACAAATCCGGCCGGTGTTGGTCTGGGCGATACATTGGCTGAGGCTTATCAAAAAGCGCTCGCAACTGATCCTACTTCCGCGTTTGGTGGAATCGTTTCATTCAATCGTCCAGTTGATGTAGGTGCAGCAAGTGAGGCGATTAAGATCTTTACGGAAGTAATTGTTGCGCCGGGCTATATGGACGAAGCGTTAAGTCTTCTACAAACGAAGAAGAATCTTAGAGTGCTACAGATCAATTCCGATGTGAGCGAGACTCTCGAGTACAGACAGATCAGTGGCGGGATGCTGGTCCAAACAAGGGATGCTCATCGCTTGAATCGAGAGGATCTGGTGGTGGTGACGCAGCGAACTCCGACCAACGAAGAGATCGAATCATTACTATTCGGCTGGACCGTGTGTAAACACACCAAGTCAAACGCAGGTCAAATGTCGCGCATTGACTCGGTTAAGATCGGCGCGATGCGAGCACAACTTCCTGTTGCCGGCTCGGTGCTGGCCTCTGATGCTTTTTTTCCCTTTCGTGACGGAGTAGACGAAGCGGCGAAGTATGGGATCACGGCGGTGATACAGCCGGGAGGGTCAGTTCGCGACGAGGAAGTTATCGCCGCCGCGAACGAGCATGGGCTCGCTATGGTGTTCACGGGAATTCGTCACTTCAAACACTGAACCTTGTATCAAAGAGTCCCCAAGGTCGATACTGCAAATTATAGAATTAGTGAGAATCAATTATGGCCGAAAACGAAGACGTAGATATCAACGACTCAACTCCTTCAATTCGCTGCCGGTATTGCGGTCAACGCAATCAACTCCGCATTGACGCAAGCGACCCGAAATGTGGTCGCTGTCGTTTGCCGCTCTCGGATGAGCCACACAAGAAATTTGCGAATCTCAACAAGGACCAGTACATCCATCCCGACGATCGACGAGCTCTGGCTGCGCTGAGAGCCATCCCGGGAATTGATTCAGCACTGAAGAAATTGCTGGCCGTAACGGGTGAGTCGGCCATCAGAGTGATCTTCACGGCCAGCGCGGTAAAAGTAACGCCCACGCAGTGTCCCGATCTTTATGCCAAGCTCCAAATCGCCTGCACAACCCTCGGCGTCGATATGCCTGAACTGTTTGTGCAGCAGAATCCGGTAGTAAATGCTTTCACCGGCGGCGTCGAACGCCCCATCATCGTACTTTACTCGCAACTGATCGAACGTTTGACAGACGATGAAGTTCTAGCTGTCGTCGCACACNNNNACACATTCATTCGGAGCATGTGCTCTACCTGACTGCCGCACGCTTAATCGAGTTTCTCGCAAAGACTGCAGTGTTAGCTTCGCCGTTAACTTTTATCGTCAAGGAACTCCTGACAATGAGCATGCGCGCGGCCCTGCTTGCGTGGGCAAGGCGTGCTGAGCTGTCATGCGATCGCGCTGCACTACTTGTAACCCAGGATGCCAACGTAATCGGGCGCACGATGATGAAGTTGGCTGGTGGCACCTTCGCTTCGAGAGTTGATTACGATCAATTTCTGGCCCAGGCGCGCGACTTCCAAAAGAACTACGACGAGAAAGCACTCGACCGATTCTGGGCTGATGTGGTCACATCGGGTCTGAGCCATCCATTCCCGGTTTGGCGCGTGTCTGAGATTCTCCAATGGGTTGAAAGCGGAGAGTACAGGGCGTTGATTAATTCACCCGAAACAGCCGCTGCATAAAAGTTCACGCATGAACCGGATAGCCTCAATCGCTTGCGCACTCATAGTGTTCGGCGGCTCTGCTATTTCCCAAACCCGCATTGGCGGACTTCCGGAAACAGC
>QHXL01000128.1:0-4272 GCA_003222935.1 Acidobacteriota bacterium | reverse complement strand
TTTGGATGCTCAATCCAAAACGAAATCCCAGGAATATTCCAGACGATGAGCTTTACACGTGTCCCGATGAAACCCGGGGCAGTTACTACTCAGGTCGGGCCCGTGTATCACTGGTCGACAGTTCGTCGAACACTATTATCAACACCATAGAGATTAAAAACTCCGAAGAGCCACCGGACAGCATTGACCTTCCGTATGCAATTCGCAGCGGCTATTACTACTATTCACCGAAACCCGCCCGGACTGGAGCCCAAACTAGACCAACGATTATGCGGTTGGGGGATTACAACGGAGATGGTCGAGCGCTCGAATTTGCACTGTTCGACGCGTTAGCGTGCATGGGTTTGCAAACTACTCTTATCGGATACAGTGAATCCAAGGACCGGGTGGTACACTTCCCCATCAAACTCACAGTAATCGACAACGAGAAGCGAGTGTCGGAGACGACATACTGGGCCGACTATCTATTCAGTCGAGAACCACAAAGACCGTCCTATTGGAAATATGAAATAGATTACAGGGGACGAGGAGGCTCACTGGAAAAGTGGGAAGTCCATTACAACCGTGCTGAGGAACAGTTTGAAGCTACGTTAACTAGAGTCGCCGATGAACCGAAGCCCTAACTTTTAAACTTTTTCAGGAACAAGATGCTCAAGAACAAAAACGGAATCATATTTGGCGTAGCCAATAAACGTTCAATTGCCTGGGCCACCGCGCAGGCACTCCACGGTGCGGGCGCGCGTTTGGCTTTCACTTATCAAGGTGAGCGACTGAAAGAAAACGTAGAAGGGCTTACCGCTGACTCAATGCCAGGATCTCTGCTGCTCTCCTGCGATGTGACCAACCAGGACGAAGTGGATCAGACCTTTAAGTTAGTCGGTAAAGAATTTGGACGTCTCGACTTTCTGATCCATAGCATCGCTTTCGCGCCACGTGAAGCACTCGATGGTGAGTATCTCGACACTTCGCGAGAGGCGTTTTTGAAGGCTCTCGAGATCAGCGCTTACTCATTACCACAACTTGCACGCGCAGCTGCCCCTTTGATGACCGACGGCGGCAGCATTGTTTGCATGTCGTACTACGGCGCAGAAAAAGTGGTGGCTGGTTACAACGTGATGGGAGTGGCAAAAGCGGCACTGGAATCCAGCACAAGGTATTTAGCGAATGACCTCGGTCCGCGTAACATCCGCGTGAATGCAATCAGCGCAGGGCCAATTCAAACGTTGTCGGCTCGTGGCGTTTCCGACTTCTCGACCATGCTGAAACATCATGCCGCGCGCGCCCCGCTGAGACGAAACGTAGCAGCCAGCGAGGTTGGCAATACCGCGTTGTTCTTATGTAGTTCGATGTCGTCCGGAATAACCGGTGAGGTTATCTACGTTGATTGCGGTTACAACGTGATGGGTGTTTAGGAAGTTATCATCAAATATCAGGCCCACCTTAAATGAATAATGCACAGACTGAAGTCTGTGCTACACGCTATGCCAAATCCAGAAGATAAAAACCCGAAACCGCAGGGCACCACTCAAGACGAACAACTACTTGAGAGCCCCCGACCCGATGAGTTCACGCATACAGACACCTGGCGCGTCTTTCGAATCATGGGGGAATTTGTCGAAGGATTCGACGAGATGGCGACTCTAACTCGAGGGATTTCCATATTCGGGTCGGCTCGCTCAAAGCCGGGCGACCCCGACTATCTCGCCGCACAGGAAACGGCGGCGCTCCTGGCTAAAGAAGGATTCGCCGTGATTACCGGTGGTGGACCAGGCATCATGGAAGCGGCCAACCGCGGGGCATTTGAAGCAGGTGGACTCTCAATCGGGTGCAATATCGAACTACCTTTTGAACAACGACCTAACGCGTATCAGACTCGTAGTCTTACATTCAAATACTTCTTTGTTCGGAAGATGATGTTCGTGAAGTACAGCCTCGGCTTCGTGATCTTTCCCGGCGGCTTTGGCACCTTCGATGAATTGTTTGAGGCACTCACGCTGATCCAGACAAAAAAGATCCGAGACTTTCCAGTGGTCTTGTTTGGTTCGCGGTATTGGTCAGGACTTTTGAATTGGATGAAGGAAGCCGTGCTCGTCGATGGGAAAATCGCCGAACGGGACCTGCGTTTGTTTCACGTTACCGACTCACCTGAAGAGGTAGTTAGCATTGTGACGAGGACACAAAGTCAGTTGGATAAACTCGTTTCCGACGAGATCCGGATGACCACCTGAAATCGCTTGAGATCAACTCGAGTGTTGCAGACTCTCGCCAAGCCACTTCAGATAAGTATCGGATATTTCCGAGACTGGAACTGCGACGATCTCAGGAGTCTCGTAACTGTGAATCGCACGAACCTCACGTTCCAACTTCTCAAACTTATCTCGCGTTGACTTAACGAGCATCAGGAATTCAGCCTGACGCTCAATCTGACCTTCCCAACGATAAACCGATTCCATTTCGGGCAGGATTTGGACGCAGGCTGCGAGTCGAGCACCCACTAGAAGCTCCGCGAGACGTGCCGCTTCCTCACGAGTGGGAGCCGTAATAAAGACAACGATCGGTTCGGACCGCATGGCGTTGTGTGGCCCTACAGGTCATTCAGCGTCTTCAGGCTCACCACCCGTAAGAGGAGTAGTGTCGTTACCAAAAAACGCGCTGTAGAGTTCCTGTGCGCGATCAAAGTCGCGCTCATCAACCAGAATAACCGCGCCCTCCGCAGTAGCCGATAGCAACGGCGAAAGAGCATCGGCGCCTCCAGCCTTCACCATGGAACGAATTCCATTGTTTCCCAGAATGTCGTTCACCATTTCGGCTTCGGCAGGCGAACCCAATTTATGTAACATCACAAACCGGGCTTCACTTGAGTCGTGCGTTGTGTTTTCCGGCGTTAACCGGTTGACCAATTCAGTGTCGTCGTCGGGACAACGAGTGATTCCCGACTCATATTCGGCTTCACAAACAGGACAGAACATAGAAACTCCGATTCTTGGAAATATTTGTCGGGGCGTCCCTCCGTGCGCGCCCCTTCTAACTCTTCGACTGTCTAAACATCAAAGAAGGGGCGCCCACGGAGAGAAGCCCCTAATTAATTACTGGCTTGGATTGCTCTCTCAAACGGAATCTCATCAAAATGAGTCATGCGTTTGAAAGCCTTAAATCGTTCGTTAATCTCTGCGTGAGTCAAACGGCGAACCCGGTCAGTGCCAAACTCTTCGACGTTGAATGAAGCCATCACCGAGCCAAAAATCATCGCCCGGCGCATTGCATCTTCATCCAATTTCTCCTGGCTCGACAGATAGCCCATGAAGCCACCGGCAAACGTGTCACCTGCTCCGGTTGGATCAAAAACAGAATCAAGCGGATAAGCCGGAATGGCGAAGTAACTGTCGCCGGTAAACAACGCCGCTCCGTATTCACCGCGTTTGACGATGAGGGCTTTCGGTCCCCATGTCAGAATTTCTCGTGCGGCCTTGATCAAGTTTGGAATGTTCGTCAATTGACGTGCTTCGGCGTCGTTGATGATCACGACATCGACGCCTTTGATAGTTCGCAGCAACGACTCACGAGTATGCTCAATCCAAAGGTTCATTGTGTCGAGTGCTACCAGTTCAGCATTCGGCATCTGCTCACGCACTTCTCGTTGCAAGTCTGGCTGAATATTTCCGAGAAACAATAACCTCGACTTCCTGGATTCATCCGAAAGCTTTGGCTTGAAATCCGCGAAGACGTTGAGTTGTGTTTCCAACGTGTGTGCGACGTTCAAATCGTAATCGTAGCGACCACGCCAACGAAACGTTTGTCCGTCACTGATTTTTTCGAGGTCGCGAGTGTTGATATCGTGTTCCTTGAATATCGAGCCATCCTCGTCAGTGAAGTCGCCACCAATTACACCAACGATGCTTACGTCAGTAAAAAAACTGGCCGAGATCGAAAAGTGTGATGCCGAACCGCCAAGCATCTTGTCGCATTTACCAAAAGGAGTTTCGACAGCATCGAACGCTACCGAACCGACCACTAAAAGAGACATAAGTTAGTTCGCCTTAGACTATTAATTTTAGAAGAGCTTAGTTTATTGAATTACGAATCGTCACGGTTTGTTTTCTTTCGGAAATGGACCACCAACTGCTCGCAATTCTTCTTCAGCCTGCTTGGTGAATTGCCCGTTTGGATATTCGTTTACCAGGCGGCTCAGGTAGTCACGACCCTTTGTCCGCAACTCATCCGTCGTTAACGCGTGTTTGTTACCACCATCGAAGGTCACATATTGCTCGGAAC
>QHXL01000691.1:6861-7261 GCA_003222935.1 Acidobacteriota bacterium | reverse complement strand
TTTCGCGGTAATTGCAGGATCGCGTCGCGTTCACGATCCAACTCCAGCATGATGCGACCGTTGCCCGAAGTCTTTACACCCTCGTGAGGTCGCGCCGAGAGTCTACCGTCACTTGCATCATTTAGACCATGCCGGCATCCATTACCAATCGCAATTGCCACAACTGCACCACCTGCACTTAAACAGAACTTACGCCTGTCGGACTTGTTGCTCATTTTGGAATTTGTAGACGTCGATGTACGGCGCTCTACACGTACGATTATAGATCTGACTTGCTACCAGACTACGAGGTTTAATGCTGATCTGGAGAAGCGTTTGCTCCGGAGGAGCGCCATGTTTATAGCCCGCCATGACCTAAGCGAACGCGCTCCGTAGGAGTGCCATGTTGTGCTACGAAGCG
>QHXL01000691.1:6268-6760 GCA_003222935.1 Acidobacteriota bacterium | reverse complement strand
TCCTCGGGAGCAAAGAAAAAGCGACTTTTGGGCGAGGCTCTAAAAAAGGGGCAGCTCGATCGCACCAACTCGATCTGTGCTACATGGCTCTACTTTTTACGAAGTCGCGCGCCATTTGCGCAGCAACGATTCTTCCTTCTCCTTCGACAACCCCGCCTCTAACGGTTCATCACAGGGGCGCAGAGACACAGAGATTACACAGAGCAGCAAGTTGTGCAACAATGCGCTAACACAACTAACTTACCAGGAGGGCGAAAACATGCGTTGGAGGGGTGAACGCGAAAGCGGTAACGTCGAAGACAGGCGTGGATTTGGTGGAGGCCGAGTGGCTATTGGCGGGGGCATCGGAACCCTAATCGTCATTATCATTGCCGTACTCCTGGGCGCCGACCCACAGAAGATTCTCCAGCAAGTACCAACCGGCGAACCGACAACTACCTCCCAGGGTTCCCGGCCACCAAATCCGGAAGAAGAAGAACTCAAGAAGTTTGT
>QHXL01000691.1:3254-6179 GCA_003222935.1 Acidobacteriota bacterium | reverse complement strand
TGCGGGATGGGCAGCGCAGCTTCAGGTCCTTTCTATTGTCCGGGAGATCAAAAGGTATACATCGATCTGTCGTTCTATGAAGAGTTGCGACGCCGATTCAACTCACCCGGGGATTTCGCGCAGGCGTACGTGATCGCACATGAAGTCGGACATCACATTCAAAAACTTCTTGGCACCTCAGACAAAGTCGACGCCGCCCAGCGACGCATGAGCGAAGTAGATGCAAACAGGCTTTCAGTGAGACTGGAGTTGCAGGCGGATTTTTATGCTGGAATCTTTGCGCGACACATCCAAAAACAAGGGCTACTGGAAGAAGGCGACATTGAAGAGGCATTGCGAGCTGCGAGTGCGATTGGTGACGACGCGATTCAACAGCAGAGTACTGGCCATGTAGTGCCCGACTCATTCACGCATGGAACGTCGGAGCAGCGACTGCGATGGTTTCGAAGAGGATTCGAAACCGGAGACATTAGACAGGGCGACACCTTCTCGGCACCCAGTCTCTAGCTGCTGGGACCGCAGGCGTCCCCGCCTGCCCATGTTAGCCTCCAAGTAACTTCAACTTGAAAGGGGCAGGCGGGGACGCCTGCGGTCCCAGCACGAGGAACTTGTAACTCGATGCCGTCCCTTTTTTGGAACGAAGTGGTCCCTTGGTAGTTTGATCAGAAACAATTCGAAATTCCCTTGTAATCGAGGTCGTCCATGAACTACTCCCGAATCCCCGCTTGCGTCTCGCTTACAGTACTTTCATTTGCTATCTCGCTAGTTGCTCAAATTTCAAGCAGCCAGCAAAAATCGACAGCCTCAACGCCACAACAACCTCCATCCGTCGAAAACACAAGTAAACCTGAAGACTGCCCCGAGGCGGAACAACTGCGTAAGAACGTGCAGCAACTGAACGCGGAGGTTCAACGGTTAAAAAGAAAAGTTACAGAACTTGAGAAGGATCGTCTCGCTTCGACGATTCAGGAGCAGCTTGAAAAGGAAGAACAACGTGGTGAAGGTCTCCAACTTCACTTACTCGAAATTGCCGAAAAAGAGACGCCGCTGCAATTGCGGCTGGACCAGGTCAACTCACAACTTCGTCCGGAAAATCTCGACAGGGCTTTATCCGGTATTGGATCGGTACATCCCGAAAATGCGCGTGAGGAACTACGAAGACAGCTGATTACTGAAAGCCAAAGATTAATCTACCAGCTGAAGATCGACTACGCACACAAGCCTCGCTTGCAACAACTGATGCAGCAATACTCAGACTCAAAATGAAGCTGGCTGACGCCTTGAGACCTTAGTTTGCGAGTAGCACAGACTTCAGTCTGTGCCTGGTCAACCGAAGGGACAGTTAGCTTAAAGAACCCAGACTGAAGTCTGTGCTACTGGTCAGCTACAAAATTGACCTTGATCTTTCGATTCCCACCTTTGGACTTGGCATTAATTTGTAGCTTATCGATCGATTTACCATCCTCGCGTAAGAAGAGCTTTCCCGTTCCGATTGCGTTTCCGCTAACTATTCCGCCAGTGATCTTCAAGTCGATACCTTCGTTTAGAGATTCGCCGACAGACCATGTGCCTGTACCACTCAACTGCAAATCTGTATAGAACGTGAAATCCGCATCCCCATTTTCTTTAAGGATCACCATCACCGACTTGAGGTCCAACGTCTCGAGCTCTGAGCTGATAGTTCCCTTGCCTTTTGCTGTAGCGTTCAGAGATGAAATTCTCTGTGCCAGCACCGTGGTAAACAACACTGCCAGTGCTATCGCGACCGTTAACACTTTCGGTAGTAATTTCTTCAAGTCGATACCTTCGTTTAGAGATTCGCCGACAGGGAGCCCAGAGTTTAGAACGGCAGTTGGTATCATCAAACTGTCAGTTTTGACAGGTATGACGGAGACACCACAGACTTTTTTTGCAGGTGTTCGCATCAATTGCGTTATAGTAGCGCTCCCTTCTTCTTAGCGCGGCATAGCCGTGCAAAGAAACATATCTCGTTAAATTCGGCGGAAGTTGATAACAATCGGCTTAAAGGTCGTGGTCTTGGTCCACGTCTGGTAAGCCGTGGGAGTGCCAACCTTGCCGACATTGACTATTGATTCTTAAACGAGGCTTGGCCTAGTCCTGTAGTACAAACAACGACAAGGGGACGCTGCGTTTCCCTACGCAAAAATCATTGTTGGGTTGATTGTTGAGCTTCCCGGAGCATGGCAAACTTCTCTCGCCTTGTTTTTTGAAAAGGAAGTGGGTGCACTTGTTATATTCACAGCCGATCCTTCTGATGTTCTCAACGAAATTTGCCTCGAGGCTGGGGCTGACTTCTACCTGCACAAGACACAACTTCAAGAACTGATTGATATCTGTTCTGAGCAGCTTGCCCAGAAGTAACCGGGCAACTGTTGACGATATCGCGCCGGCCTTTCTTTCCTGCAAGAAGAGGCTAGCGCGACACCGAGCGCGCGCGTGAGTTTGAAGGGGACAAACGCGCTGCGCTCGGTGTATTTTTAAGCATCGAAATCTCGGTCGAAACTCAAACCACGAGACTAATCCGATGCGACTAATCAGACTGACCGTGCCTGGTCTTTCTTTGCTTCTTCTCCTCGGTTCGTTCACACTTCTTTACAGCCAACAACCACCACCGACGGCTACTCCCACGCCGACGCTAGGGTTGGACCAGGGCTACCAGGAGTTCGACACTCCATATTTCAAAATCAAGCTAGTTAAATCGTCGCAGACGATTGCCGCTTTACAACCCAAGAGCGCTCCTGGCTTCGACTTTACGCCGGCTGATCGGCTCGAGCGGCGAGCGTCGGATGGGTTCCACCACCTGGGCGATCTGACCTTCCGGCTGCGCACTAACAACGGTGCATGGCGCGATTTCTCGACCGCCACGAAACGTACCGCAGTGAATGCGTTGCCAGTCTCGGGTCA
>QHXL01000691.1:460-3231 GCA_003222935.1 Acidobacteriota bacterium | reverse complement strand
GGACAACTTGTGCTTCGTTTTGAATTGAAGAACAAAGGTTCGGCGCCAGTTGAGATTGGCGCACTCGGTATTCCTGTCGTTTTCAACAACATCATCACCGGACGCAATCTCGAACAAGCTCATGAGAGGTGCTCCTTTGCGGATCCATACATCGGTCTTGACGCCGGGTATTTGCAGGTCACCAGGTTGACCGGTCTTGGTCCAGCATTGGTAGTCGTACCTGACGGCCAAACCCCATTCGAGGCCTATCAGCTACTCAACGAACCTTCGCGTCCGAACCAAACTTTCGAAGGCGCCTTCGCCTGGATGGTTCATACACGCGCCTTTGCCGAGAACGAATGGAAAGATGCCCAACCCTGGAACCCCCCAAGTGCCGCCACGCTACAACCGGGCGCTTCAAGAACATATGCTCTCAAATTCCTGCTGTCGGATTCGATTCGCAATATCGAGTCGACACTGGCAGCAAACAAGCGACCGGTAGCCATCGGTATTCCCGGTTACGTTTTGCCAATGGGTCTCGACGCCCGACTCTTCATCAACACGCAAAGAAAAATCGCCTCGACCAATGTCGAACCGACCGGTGCCGTGACACTTCGAGAAACTAAGACGACTCCTCACGGTTGGAAGAACTTTGAAGTGCTCGGGCGTAAGTGGGGACGTGCCCGCGTGATCTTCAACTACGACGATGGTTCGAGGCAGTCGATCAATTACTACGTGATTAAGCCCGCAGCCATGGCAGTGGCCGACCTCGGTAGCTTTCTTCTGAACAAACAGTGGTTCGACGATCCGAACGATCCTTTTCACCGGAGTCCTTCGGTGATGAGTTACGACCGCGAGGCCAACAAGATTGTTTCGCAGGATAGTCGTGTCTGGATAGCCGGTCTGGGTGATGAAGGCGGCTCAGGCTCGTGGCTAGCTGCGGCGATGAAAGAGTTTGGCCAGCTACTTTGGGGCGGAATTCAGTACAAAGACGGGCCGAACAAGTACGGCGTCAGGAAGAGCTTGTTCTACTATTCACCCACTGACGTTCCCGGGTATCAGTACGACTCAGCGTTGAACTGGACAACCTGGACCAGCTGGAAAAAAGTAGACGCGGAATCGATTGGTCGTGGTTACAACTATCCTCACGTCGTTGCTGCCTACTGGTCGATGTACCGGGTCGCGCGAAATCATCCGGGCCTCATAAAGAATCACGAGTGGAACTGGTATCTCGACCAGGCTTACGAAACGACGAAGTTTATGTTTAGCCGGAACGCGAACGGTCGTCGTCGCGTCGGTTACGTCGAACTGGGATTGATGGAAGGCGACATCGTTTTGGAAGTTCTGCGCGACCTTAAACGCGAAGGCTGGACTGATAAAGCGAACGAAGTGGAAGCGCTGATGAAGGTGCGTGCTGAGCGCTGGGCGAAAGAGGCTTTTCCGTTTGGCAGTGAGATGGCCTGGGACTCAACCGGACAGGAAGAGGTTTATGCGTGGTGCAAGTATTTTGGTTTCGACCAGAAGGCCGAAGTTTCGTTGAATTCGATCATTGGTTACATGCCTACCATTCCCCACTGGGGCTACAACGGAAACGCGAGACGTTACTGGGATTTTCTGTATGGCGGAAAGCTGCGCAGAATTGAGCGTCAACTTCACCATTACGGTTCGGGCCTGAACGCGATCCCGGTGTTGAGTCATTATCGCGAACATCCTGACGATACGTATCTGCTTCGTGTCGGCTATGGCGGGACGATGGGAGCACTGACAAATATCGATCTCGAAGGGTTTGCCTCGGCTGCGTTCCACTCATTCCCATCGACTTTGAAGTGGGATGCGTATAGCGGTGACTATGGGCCAAACTTTTACGGTCACGCGCTCAACGTGGCTACCTATGTCATCAATCATCCTGAGTTGCTGGCGACTGGATCAAAGTCCAACCGTTAGATTCATTCCGCCGGCGCATCTACATTGCGCCAAGTGGGTTGTGGCTCACTCTGGACGCAGGGATGTTTGAAACGGTTGAAGTAAATACTCGTACCCGGGCGGTAAGAGTAGGGTTAGCGGCAGCGGCAGAGTTCACTCCTGAAGCTCGGCTACGTGTAGAACAACCGGCGAAGATCGCTGACGTCGGGACCTATCGACCGAAGCAGTCTTTAACTGAAGAGCGTGGCGCGTACGTAGTGAAGTTGAGTAGCAAAGTGACGTGGCTTGAGTTGAGAGAAACTAAATAACTCTGTGTATTCTCTGCGTCTCTGTGTCTCTGTGGTGATAAAGGACATTGAGTACATTAACCACTGAGGCACTGAGACACAGAGACGCACAGAGGTTATTTCTTGAATTCACCATCCACGAGACGCCAGATACCAAGCGGATTCTCTTCCTTCAATTCATCAGGCAATGCTGAGTCAGGAAAACTTTGGAAGCACACCTGTCGAGTGAAACGGAAGATGGCGCGCGTGCCAACTGAAGTCGATCTTCCATCCGAGGTCGCTGGATAAGGACCACCGTGAACCATTGCGTGACCAACTTCAACCCCCGTCGGAAAGCCATTGAAAAGAACTCGACCAGCCTTCGTCTGAAGGACATCAAGCAGCTCTCGATTCGCCAGCAAGTCTTCCTCGGTACCTTGAACGGTAGCAGTTAACTGACCTTCGAGTGACGCGGCCAGTTTGAGCAACTCGTCTCTGTCGCGATACGTGACGAGAAGAGTTGTTGGTCCAAATATCTCGTCACTCAATGTCGGATTTGAGAGATATCCTGCTGCATCAATTTGAAAGAGAGCGGTAGCAGCC
>QHXL01000691.1:0-423 GCA_003222935.1 Acidobacteriota bacterium | reverse complement strand
GGCTTGTTCGCGACGACACACCCTGCTGATAACTCGATCTAATCCCCGGCGTCAGCATCGTTTGTTCCGGAGTCGCTATCATCAGTTCACGGAGCCTGGCGACAAAGAGTTTCGCGTCGTCACTGTCAGGCAAAAATACAAGTCCCGGATTTGTGCAAAACTGCCCCGCTCCAAGTGTGACTGAACTGTGTAGTCCAGTGGCGATCTGCTCCGACCGAGTTCTTAATGCTTCCGAAAGAATGACGACTGGATTGACGCTGCTCATCTCTGCGTAGAATGGAATCGGTTCAGGTCTCGACGATGCCGCATCAAACAGAGCGCGCCCGCCCGAGCGAGATCCGGTAAATCCTCCGGCCTTGATCAACGGATGCTTCACGAGTGCTGTTCCTACTTCGCTGCCACTGCCATATATCAGCGAAAACA
>QHXL01000127.1 GCA_003222935.1 Acidobacteriota bacterium | reverse complement strand
GTCGAGCACAGCCTGCAATCAAACATGGTTGGTTACCACTCACGTTGGAACCCGTTAATTGAAACGATGTTTGGAAACGACATAGGCACGTCAATGGACTTTCCCAACGTTCATCGAAAGCTCTTCAATGGCTCGTCGACCGATTACACGCGGATTTGGAAATACAACGTGCAGTCCGCACTCGCGGCTGGAATTCGTATCTCGGTAATTGCTGTTCCTAATCAAGCCACGCTCGATGTCGGTGCTGAGAAGTTCTATTCGTAGGTAAACACTCCCTTTCCAGGTGGCGAGGAGAACAGCACGAAAAAATCGTTGGGCCTTGACCTGAAGGAATTGGGTGACTTCTTCGGAGATCTGACTGATGTTTGGCTTGAACGTGGCTCAAACGACGGGATATCTGTTGGTCCAATGGATGAGTTGGTTAAGACTTTTGGTAATGAAGGTGGCTGCTTACCTTGTATCTGGCGGTCGAACTGCGCCGATGAATTTATTTCGATCGATGCGCGCGGGTATGTTGCTCAGTGCGATTGTTGGGTGACGAGTTATCCCGAGTACTTCTTTGGAAATATATTTGAGACTGACAATCTAACGAAGATGCTTGCTGAGAGTCCTGCTCGCCGGAAGTTTCTCGAGCGACCAGCCGCGGTTATCCCTCAGGATTGCATCGAGTGTAAGTACCTCGCTGTATGCCACGGCGGTTGTCCGGTTCGAACTTTTACGTTTAGTGGCACGATGTTCGAAAAAGATCCCTACTGTGAACTTTACCTGGCAATGTTTGCTAAGGCTGAAGACGTTGCGACCAAACTTTCCCTGAGTCGGGCAAGGAATGGTGGCAAGAGTTCGCAAGTACAGCAGGCCAACTGGAGCTTGCCTGCTACTGATCGAAACACGGTCGAATTAAAACCACCGGTGATGTCGCCGCGTCTTGTGCAAATTGAGCGGAGATAGTTAATGCAAATATTGACGATGATTTTGGTGGGTTTCCTGATTGGTTTCCTGGCGAAGCTGATAATGCCCGGAAATGAACCTAATGGATTCATCATAACTGTCTTACTTGGGATCGCAGGCTCCTTCGTTGGCGGCTCTATCGGAAAGATCTTGCAAGACTCGAACGGTCGGGTAGCGAGTTTTTTGCTTGCAGTTTTCGGTGCCTTGCTATTGCTCGGTATTTATCGTCTTACCATGAGAGCCCGAGCGGCAGCTGGTTAAGAAGAACGCTGATGGGACGTCGGTTAAGCGAAACTGTTACTTAGAAATCCCGTCGAAAATACCAAGTCCACCGTATTACCTGATAGCCGCGGATCTCTTAATCTCAGCTTCGTGTTCAGCGCTAATGTCCTAGATTAGTAGCTTGATTGATTCTGATCTCGGAACTTTCAGGTATCAAATTTAATTTGGTCAGAATTGGATAGTCTTTGATGGAGACGGTCTCGGGAATCGGGGAAGCAGTCTTGCAGGTTGTCTTTTGACTTGCATTCTCCGTTCCTATCGGATGCGGAATCAGCTCAACTCCCAGACACCAACGGGGCAGATGTCTTGGGTTGCTGCGCGAAGGGCTTAACTGGAATGGGACCTATTCCGGGATTGCTCGAGCCTGAGCTGATTCCGCTTCCGCTTTTTTTTGAAATATTCCGCAGACTTTGGAACATACAGTTAGTTGTGTCCTCACTTCAAACTCCAGTCCTGGCATTTAGGTAGCATACAGAACCCTACACAGGTGAAATACATTATCTGCCCGATACTAAACCGGGGTGGATGAATCTAGCCTCCGACAATCAAACGTCTTCAGGTCTTTTTCGTGTCCAATAGCCGGCGACCAGGGCGAACATGTTGAGACCAAGTGAGCTGATTATTGGTTGTCGCAACTTCAAACACCGCCACAGACCTTGCGGTCGATCGCACACGGCTCGCGCACGATCGAACCCAATTGGCGTGGGTTCGCACCGCGGCTTCCCTGATTAGTTTTGGTTTCACGATTTATAAGTTCTTTGAGTACCTCCATAGCAAAGGCGAAACCGTCGAGCCTCGCTACTTTGGCCCTCGTAAATTCGCGCTGCTATTAATTGGCATTGGACTGGTTTCACTTTTGCTGGCAACGATCCAGAATCGTCGTGAAATGCGCGCCTTAAGACAACACCACGAACATGTGCCCAACTCATTGGCCACGCTCCTCGCCAGTTTCCTCGCCGTGCTCGGAGTGATCGCATTTGTTGCTGTCGCGCTTCGTCAATGAATCGCCGATGACCAGCTCAACCAACAGTCTCGATCCACTTTTTGACAGCGGACCGTTTCCACACTTCCAAAAATCCCTGGGACTATTCCGACCTGTCGGACAAAAAGTCGTTCCACGTGCGGTGTTCAGCGTGCTGCTTGGCTGGGTGCCCATCATTGCTTTGGTCGCAGCGAGTGGCCTTCGCAGTGAAGTCCTGAGCTCCCTCTTTAGTGACTTTGCTGTTCATGCTCGATCACTACTCGCTGTTCCACTTCTCATTTTGGCTGAGGGAATTTGTTTACCCAGGCTTGAAGAAATCGCGCGACATTTCGTCAAGGCAGGTTTAGTAAATGAACAAGACTATGACAATTTCAGCCGCCGGGTTGATTCCACCAGAAGACTGATGAACTCTACTCTGGCTGAAGTCATAGCAATCGTGGGCGCCTACGGGATTGTGTTTATGCTCTACCGCAATTCTCTGTCGGTGACCGTACCTTCGTGGTACTTGACGCTCGGAGGAGTAAGGACGTGGGCTGGTCTGTGGTACTGCTTTATCAGCGCTCCGCTTCTTCTCATACTCGCATTTGGTTGGTTGTGGCGGTTAGTTTTGTGGGGACGATTCCTTTTTCATGTTTCCAACATGAGGCTGGTCCTAATTTCATCGCATCCCGATCGCGCTTCAGGATTGAGTTTTCTAGGATCATCCCTGCTGCATTTCACTCCGTTGTCTTTCACGCTTGGTGTTGTAACAGCGGGGTCGGTGGCGAATCGAGTGATTTATGGAGGTGAGTCTCTCGACGACATTAAGAAGACCATCATCGGCCTGGTCATCTTTGTGATAATTCTATTTATTGGGCCGTTGCTCGTTTTTGTTGGAAATTTACGTCGCGCAAAAATCGACGGTATCTTCCAGTACGGAAAACTCGCCGGCAGGGTGGGTCAGGAGTTTGAAGGAAAGTGGCTCGCTCGAAAAGTAGACGACGAAGCACTTCAGGCACCGGACTTCTCAGCCACGACGGATCTTTACCAGGTAGTGTCGAACGTTTATGCGATGGGTGCGTTTCCATTCGGTCTGCGAGGCCTTGTCGGATTAGCCGTGAGTGCCTTGCTTCCTTTTGTCCCGGTCGTGCTGATGACGTTCCCGCTTAAGGTAATCTTGAAGGAGTTGGCTTCGTTGTTGATTTGAGAATATGCGCGAACCGGTGCAGTAGCCCGTCTGTCAAGGAGGGCTCGCCATTGTAATCGAGACTATTACCTAAGCGAGGCCTCCTTGACAGTCGGGCTACTGCACCAAGCTACTGCCGGCGGTTTGTTGAAGTTAGTTACTTTGGTCGAGAGATTTGATTTTGAATTGCGTACCTCACGAGTTCCGCAGTGCTCTTCATTTCCAGCTTATTCAAAATGCGCGCCCGGTAAGTGCTAACGGTGGGTGCACTCAATGAAAGTTCTTCAGCGATCTGTTTGATAGGTTTACCTTCGCCGATTAAGCCAAGAATCTGAAATTCGCGGTCTGACAGTTTGTCATGCGGATGGGTTCGATTTTGGCCGTCAAAATGATCCAGTAACAGGTCAGCGACGCGCTCACTTATGTGCCGTCCGCCTTTCAATATTTTCTTGATGGCTGAGACAAGTTGCTCCGGAGCTGCTTCTTTCGAAATGAAACCGGCGGCGCCACACTTCAAGACCCTTACTGCAAACTGATCTTCAGGATAAACGCTTAAAATAAGCACGTGGAGTTGCTTGTTTGTTCGTTTGATTTCCTTGAGCAGTTCCAGCCCACTGATTTCAGGCAGGTCCAAATCCACGATGGCAAGATCGAAGACCTGTTCCTTGATTAGATTCAACGCTTCATGTCCGCTGGCAGCCTCAGTCACGGTGAAGCTCGACTCGTCGCTCAAAATGTTTTTAAGACCGCGCCGAACAATCGGATGATCGTCCACGATCAAAATGTTACTCATGTTCTTCTTTGATTTCCGTCCTTATCAATAGAGGTATGCGAACTGTTACCCGAGTGCCGTGTTCCGGCTTTCCTTCAATCACAAATGATCCGTTTAGAACTTCGGCCCGCTCACGCATCCCCAGTAACCCGAGCGAGGTCGGCGCCAACAGCTGGTCCAGAGTTATTCCCTTACCGTTGTCTGTAATAATCAAAATGGCGTTCTGCTCGTCGACCACTAGATCAACTGTGATCGCGTTTGCGTCGGAGTGTGTGGCCACGTTCATGAGCGCTTCTTGTAGAATTCGGAAGAGTGCAGTTGAGAGTTCCTCGCGCAGCTCCAGCTCATTGCCCGGCAGATTGCATTTACACTGAACTCCGAACCGCCGCTCAAACTCTTCGCATTTCCACTCGATCGCCGCGCTCAGACCAAATTTGTCCAGGACCCCCGGACGTAGCTCGGTGGCCAGTGCCCTGACGGAAGCGATCGTGTCGTCGACAGTGTTGGTGAGTTCTTCAAGCTTTTCCGAAGTTGTTTTAATGTCGAATTCTGTGTCGCTGTTTAGTCGCTTATTGAGCAATGAGAGCTCGATCTTAACGCCGGTCAGTGACTGGCCCAGTGTGTCGTGTATTTCACGGGCCAGGTCGGTTCTTTCTTTTTCCCGGATCGATTGCAAATAGGCAGAGAGGGCACGAAGTTGACGAAGAGAATATTCGAGCTTGAGTTCGGCGGTTCGTTGTTCGGTGCGGTCTCGTTGCACGCCCCAAATACGAAGCAATCTGTTATTAATTACTATCCCGATGAGGTTCGTTGAGAGATACCTGGCATGTCCGTTAATCTCAAAGTCTCCCGTTTCCAAATCCAACAAACGATATCCACTGCTAATCAACTTTCTCATCGTCTGTACATTTGTTGGATGAGTTGCCAGTTTCAACTGACCGAAGCGAACACCGACCATGTCGTCAGCTCGTTTGAGACCATGCATCCGAGCGATAGCGTCGTTGCACTCGGCGATGTAACCGTACTTGTAAAAGAGAGTGATCTGTTCGTCCGGCGGTAACGTTGTATCGATAGGTTGTTCGATCTCGAGCCGCCAGATGCCTTCAGAACTATTCACAACAAATGAGCGATAGCGTTCTTCACTTGTTCTGAGAGCCTCTTCTGCACGTCGTCGATTAGTGATGTCCTCCACCATCGCCAATCCGTAGAGCGGTTCCTCTTCGTCCGAGCGAATCAGTACTGCGGTTAAATCCAGCCAGGCCAGATCCCCGCGTTTGGTCACAAAGCGCTTTTCCAATCGGTAGCTGGAGATTTGACCATTAAACAGTTGCTCGATGAGTGGAGTGTCATCCTTGATGTCGTCAGGATGCGTTAGCTCAATGATATTTTTTCCCAACAACTCTTTCTGATCGTAGCCAAGTGCGTCACAAAGCGACTGATTCACGCGTCGCAGGTCGTGATTCAGATCCACGATCGCCATGCCCATCGGCGCTTTTTCAAAAGCAAGACGGAAGCGACCTTCATTCATTGAGAATCGGCGCTTGGTATGCCCCAGATTTGCGACGTTGTATGAGTCTTGCGGTGCTTGAGTGCTGGCGGTTGGTCTGGGAGATTTCATTGTGTGGACTCCTACACGAACAGTCGCTGAAACACCGGCGAGCGACAACACACTCGTCATAAGACACTGCGTTTATGGGGTAACGACAGCTTCGTCGGTGCAAATGCCGGGATTTCCTGGGCGGTAGGGGTTAGGGCAACCCTCGATTAGAGTCCCGGTGGGGTTCTACTAGGTTCTATGTAGTTGATCGACGGCTTACAGGCAATCCGGTGGTTACTGTATTAGGAGCGGCGAGACAATGTATCTGGATGCTTACTCGACCCAGGTCGTTATAGCGTTGAGGCGAGATACCAACGATTTCTTGCGGTGTTGTCGTTTTGCAGTCCTGAAAAGCAAATGCCCCGGGCTTGAGAACCGGGGCATTTGCAAGGCGGATTCTTGGCGGCCCGCATAAAAACGACACTGGTCTGACTTTACTGATTACCGCCATTCACCTGCGTGCTGCTGCTATTTACTTTCGCCTGAAACTGTTGCCAGTAATCTTTGACGAAGTCCTTTTGTTTGCTGTGCCCAAAACCCGTGTTGAATTCGTACTGCTCCATTTCATTCAAGGCCTGCTCGAGATTCCAGCGATCATTGTTGAAACGGTAGACGGCGCCTACAACACCGGTCCTATGACGTCCGCCCGCGCAGTGGACGAAAAACTTGCCAGTTGCAGGATCATTAACCACCTTTAAGAACTCATTCACCTGGGCGATGCTCGGATAGCTCTTATCCACCATCGGAATGTTGACATAGCGCAAGCCGGCGCGCTCGACGGCTGGTTGTTCGTACTCTTTTGAGTTATCTGTCAGGTCGATAATCGTCGTGATCCCGAGCGCAGCCAAAGCCGCATAATCACCGTCCTCGGGACGAGCTCCTCGGAAAAACCTATCATCCATTTGCCCAAAATTCTTGATTTTTACGTTAGGGAATTTGCTCTCTTTTCCCTTGCCAAAAGAAATTCCGGATACTGCCAAAATAAGCACCAGGGTTGCGATAAGGGTAGGCGAAAATTTTCGAATAGAATTCATCTATATCTCCTCAAGTAAGTTGAAACAGACTTCCTTGCCGGGACTTCTTAAGGCCTTTGAACGAAGCAACCTTGAACTAGGAACTGCCGGAAAATTCCCTGAGCGGGAACGATGGTAACTGCTGCCGTCAAGTTACCGAATAAAACTCGTCTCAAAAAACCGCCTATAAGATTCCCCAAGGGTCGTTTCGGTTGCACTGATCTCAGGATCTCAGGTCCTTTATTTTTCCTTTAAAAACGGCCCATTTTCTGCTGAAAACAGGCCGAAATTATTGCGATTTTGAGGTTATTTAAATGTCTCTTGGAGTGGCAAGTCAATGGTGAATTTTGTGCCCACACCTGGTTCGCTGTCGACGGTGATTTTCCCCTCATGTGCGTCGACAATCCACTGAACAATTGACAATCCCAGCCCCGCTCCACCCTGCGCTCGCGACCGTGCCTTGTCGACGCGATAAAAGCGGTCGAAAACATGCATTTGGTCGTTTGGGGGAATTCCGATTCCCGTGTCGCGCACCACGATTCGCGCATTCCCATTCTGCCGTTTTAACTCAACAGAAATGTCCCCGCCCACCGGCGTGTATTTCACGGCATTGTCCAGCAAGTTAAGGATCATCCGCTTCAATAAATCTTCGTCTCCATTCAGGACGATTGAAGGGGAACCATTTTCAGCTACCAATCGCACGCCTTTTCGTGAGGCCAGCACGTGGGCCGCTCGCGCACAATCCTTGATCGTTTCATTCAAAGATAACGGTTGCTTCTCGAGTACGTGCGGCGCATCGATCGGTTGGCGAGCCAGGATGAACAAATCTTCGACAATGCGCGAAAGTCGTTCCGCTTCCTCGTTAATTAAAGACAAGGATTCCTGGTATTCATCAATGTTTCTGGTCTTGCTAAGCGCAATCTCTGTTTCGCCGCGCAGAACAGCGAGTGGCGTGCGGAGTTCGTGAGAAGCATCTGCGACGAATCTTTGCTGTTCCTTGAAAGACTCCTCCAGGCGAGTGAGTAGAGCGTTGATAGTTGCCGCAAGACGTCCAACCTCATCGCGTGAGTTTGTGACGTCGAGACGCGACGACAAACTCTCTGCTGAAATACGCTGAGTCTGCTCATTCATGGAGGCGATCGGCAAAAGACTTTTACGTGCGAGAAAGTAACCGCCAAACTATGCGAGGAGGAGAACTATGGGGACACCCATGAAAAAGTCGCGGCGCAAACGCTGCAATCCCTCTTCGATCACACTCAATGGTTCTGCCACAGTTGCAT
>QHXL01000126.1 GCA_003222935.1 Acidobacteriota bacterium | reverse complement strand
CGACATGCGCTGCCCATGATGTGATCAAATTCGATAACAAAGGAAACTTCCAGTTTTACGAATATCAGGATCACGGAGAGCTGCCGGAAGGCGCGTGGCGCCCATCGAAGACGTATCGAAACAGTTTTGAGGCTTGCTACAACCTTGGTTTTGCCGTTGTCTGCGGAACAGCTACGGAAACAGTTACTCCCAGCGGCGAATATAAGTCTTCGTTCAAATCGCACTGACGACCAATACCTAACTCACGCACATGTCGTTAGACCAGCGTGAGGTGCTATTTCACCGGGGGCGTTCTTAGCGTCCTCTGCGTCTCGGCGGTTTTTGATTGCCCGGAACTCTCACCGCCGAGACGCAAAGAGTATCTGGCAATCATCCCGCAGCTTCACAAAACTCTTTTCGCACGATGACACTTTCCTGCTCAGAATTTCGTGTAGCCATGTAGAGCAATCAAATTTTGAAAAGCTATCCCCCACCCCCAGAGGAGAAAATTTAATGACACGCAATCGCATGTTCCTTAGCTCGCTTATCGTTCTTGTTTTAACTGTAAGCGTCGTAGTCGTAGCCCAGGTCAAGCGTCCGTTTAGCAACGGTTCTGTATGGTCCATCAGTTTCATAAAGATGAAGCCAGGTATGGAGAATGCTTATCTGAACTACGTCGCCGGCGATTGGAAGCGTGAGCAAGAGGCGCTGAAAAAAGACGGACAGATTCTTTCCTACAAAGTAATCACTACAGAGACGCATGGCTCGAGTGATTGGAACATCATGCTAATGAGTGAATACAAGGACCTGGCAACAATGGAGGCCGACGAAGCCAAGGCTGACAATCTGCTGCAAACCGTCGGCGGAAATGACGAAAAACAAATGCAGGGTTATCGAGACCGTCTGCAAATTCGCGAAGTTCTCGATGTCCGCACAGCACGCGAGATCGTTTTGGAACCGAAGCGTTAAGACTGGACAGCACAGAGGAGGCAAGCAATGAAGAAAGTAATAATGGTTCTCATGACAGGAATTGCGGCGCTGTCTTTCGCTTTCGGTCAAACGAAGATGTCCCACGAATCGAAGCTTGAGACGCAAATTATCGCGCTCGAAAAAGCGGGCTGGGAGGCCTGGAAGAATAAGGATAGTTCGTGGACGCGCGATAACACGACGGAGAAATTCTTGTTGGTTAATTCCGAGAGCGTGTCCACCAAAACACAGGTGGTGAAATCCACGGCTACCGATTGTGAAGTAAAGGGTTATTCGCTCGACAATTTCAAGTTTGTCACAATCGACAAGGACTCAGTTCTACTCACCTACACAGCGAAACAGGACGGCGTGTGCAACGGGAAAACAATCCCTGCGAACGTCCGCGCGTCAGTGGTCTACGTAAAGCAAGGTGCCAGATGGCTGGAGGCGTTGTATATGGAAACGCCGACAGCTCAATAGCTTTCCAACCAACATTCAACCAGGAACTCTTAAGCGGCAATTAGCCCAACAAGACTTTGGAGCGGACTTGTTACGAGTCCGCTCCTTTGTTAGGCCCCGTGTTTAAGAGATCCGTGAGTGTTCCCACCTGTCGGATGATTTTTTGGCCAACTGAATGACACCTAAAGCGATCGCGGAGGAAACAAGTCAATGGAAATAGTCGAGAAGATAGGCGACCCAAATAGCGCTCCATTCGACCGAGCACGCGAGGACGCGAGCTCTCCCGGTGGCGGACACCTGCTGAAGATCCTTGGTGTTAGTTTTGGTCTCGCTGTTGGAATCGGTGGAACAATCGGTGTCGGGATTCTCAGAAACCCTGGTGGCGTTGCCGCACAACTAGGCTCAATCTGGATGATTATATTGGTCTGGTCGCTCGGCGGGGTCTACTGTCTGCTCGGCGCAAATTACCTGACCGAACTTGCGACCATGATCCCGAAAGCCGGTGGATTTTATGTCTATGCCGAACGTGCCTTTGGACGTTACGGAGGGTTCGTCGTTGGTTGGAGCGATTGGCTCAACAACACCCTGGGCGTTTCGTTTATCAGCGTCGTGTTCGGCGAGTACGCTGCCCAATTATTTGCGCCAAACTTGAAAGGTGGCCGAATACTTTTCAGTGTTTCGATAATCGCGGTGGTTGCGATTGTGAACCTGATCGGACTACGAAGCGGAAGCCAAACGCAAAAGATAATGAGTTTCCTGAAAGCCATTGCCTTGCTCGTTTTTGTGGGCGCCTGCTTTGCCTTCGGTGGACAGCTTGGTCAAACGGCCGCGTCTCAAGCAGCGATCACAAGTCCGGCATCCTTTTCAACGGGCCTCGTTAGTTTTGTCCTGGCATTTCAACTCGTACTTGGAACTTATGATGGCTGGTATTCCTCAGTCTATTTCTCCGAGGAGGATACCAACCCGGGAAGTAATCTTCCGCGTTCGATGTTTGGGGGACTTGCAGCGATCATTGGCATCTATCTGCTCGTCAATCTCGCGTTGTTGTATGTGCTGCCCATGTCGCAACTTGCCACTTCGACGTTTGCCGGTGGCGACGCAATGAGCCTGATCTTTGGAGCACGAAGCGGTCAGCTCGTCACGATACTCGCGCTGCTATCACTGGTAGGAATTATCAACGCGATCATGATGTCGACTCCTCGTATCCTGTTCGCTCTGGGACGCGGCGGACTCTTCAGTAAGAAAGCGGCCGCGGTTAATAAAGGCGGAACACCAGTTTTTGGATTAATGATGACCACGCTGTCAGCAATCGTCTTGTCGTCAATCGGGACATTCGAACTACTCCTCGCGATCGGACAGTTCTTCATGGTCATCATCACGATCTTCCTGATCGTTTCACTTTTCGTCCTGCGTCGTCGTGAACCCGATCTGCCTCGACCCTTCCGAGCCTGGGGCTATCCGTTTGCTCCCCTGGTGGTCCTCGTGATCGCGGTGCTTCTTTTCTTTGGCTACCTAGTTAGCAATCCCTATCCGAGTCTCTATGCGCTTATTCTCCTGGCCGTAAGTTATCCGCTCTTTCGATTGAAAAGAGCTTAGTCGCGGCAGTTCTCTTACCAGCTTCTTAACCTCGAAGCGGTTGCGTCGGGTTCTTCGGCCCGCGATCAATTTGGGTACCGTAGGGTGGCGCAACCCCGTTGGGGTTGGATCGATTGTCCTTACTTTCCCAGGGAAGCCGTCAAAGCCCGGCAACCCTGGGATTCGATGAACACGAGTTTCCAACCTCTAAGAGGTTGCGTCAGTTTCTTCACCCGCGATTAATTTGGGTACCGTTAGGGTGACGCAACCCCGTTGGGGTTGGATCGATTGTCCTTACTTTCCCAGGGTAGCCGTCAAAGCCCGGCAACCCTGGGCTTTGGGTCGTAACCGCTTCGCGGTTTGTGGTTTAATCCTCGGCGCTCGCCTGGTTTCCGTTCCGTCTTTAGCGAAACAGCTTCATTGGCACACGTCGGTGAAATACTTCGTTGCTTGTTCACACCTATAAGGGGACGGGAACGGTTTCGTTTCAAGACAACTTAGGGAAACAGCAGTGATCTTCGTCTACCCTCACGCAGCAGGACTAAAACCTGGCTTTGTATCCCATGGCGACAGTTTTCAAACTAACTATATGAATGAGGAGGATTAACAGAATGGATTCAAAACTCGAACAACCAAACGAGTCTGAAAAGGAAACAACCCCCCTGGAAGAAACTCCTAAAGCCAAGGAGAAAACCAAGGCGGAGTGGTTAGTAATGATCTATTTGGCCGGTGATAATAACCTCGCTGAAGAGTGTGTTTTTGCCCTGACTGAGATGAAGCGCATCGGCTCCGTAGATAACAAAATGGAAGTGATGATCCACCTCGATACCACTGTTCACGAAAACGCTGTTATGCGCGTTAAGAAAAGTATCAAGCCGGGCGACACCAACAAAGAACTGATGGAGATGCGCGACGAACGAATTGAAAGGATGCGAAGACGCGCGGCGAACCCTGAAGATGAATCGAACACAGATGAGGATGACGAGCAGTCAGGAGTCGTCTTCAACTTTGTGAAAAAGTGTATCGATAAAGTTGAGGCCAACCACCACATGCTTATTCTTTCGGGCCACGGTAATGGGACGGCCGACTCCTTTCTTCGCGAAGAGGACGAAGATGCAGACGGCTTGAGTGTCATTGGAATGGCACAACAGATCGAAAGGATTAGAAAGGATCTACTAAACAATCGGCAGATAGACGTACTCGGTTTAGATAGTTGTTTGATGAGCATGGGTGAGATTGCTTACATGGTGCACAACCACGTGAAAGTAATGATCGGGGCGGAAGGATTTGAACCGAGAGC
>QHXL01000125.1 GCA_003222935.1 Acidobacteriota bacterium | reverse complement strand
TCAGTTATCAACGTGGAGGGATTGAAGGTTACTACAGCCCTTCTTTCGAGAGAGGCCTGGTGCTCGTTGCCGGGACGACCGAGTTAGAAAAGATTCCGCTTCCCGGGAGTGATGCCGGATCACTCGATGTGGTCGAATCTTACACGGCCGAAAATTCTCAAGCTGCAGTGACACTCAAAGTGACAAAGACGTTTCGTGGCATGCAAGCGGACGAGATGCGTTATTCACTCTCGTCCTGGTCGCTTCCCGACTACAGCCGCAATCAGGTGAACTTCTATGCAGACTCAACTCCGTCGATCGGGGCTGATGGATTGCCGGTGGTAGAAGACGATCAAGAGAAGAATGTGCTTGTTATCAAAGAGAAATATGCGATCAGTCAAATGTGGAAAAACAATCGGCACAGATTCTTTGCCGATCGTATTTACTCTGAACTGCAAAAGCCTCGAGTTTCGCAGCGTTCGACACCTCTCGAGGTACGTTACCCACTAGCGCTCACTCAAACCATTCTCATAAACCTTGGTCCTGGTTTCGATTTTCCCATCGATAGCGATGTTTTGGTTGATGATGCTCTTCGTTTTGAATACAGCTATTCAAAAACCGGCAATCAACTATCAATGTACTTTTCTGTGAAGACATTCGCTGAATCGGTGCCGGTGCAGTCCGTCGAGCGGCATCTCGATGTTCTAGACAAGGCCCAGGGCCTTATTGGTTATGACTTAAATAGAAGCGGATCTGCGGTAGTCATCGCCGATACCGAGAGTAGTCCTTCGTCATTAATGAAGGCGCTTGTTTGGCTTGTTGTGCTACTGCCGGTTGGTCTGTTTTTGCTGTGGTTTTTCCGCAGTCGAGTTCACCGAAAGCGACGAACGCAGTTCGTAAAAGAACGCCAGGCTCGTCCAGGCGCCTCACCGGAGACGGCTTTGCCAGTGGCAACTCGAGAACAAATGGGAGCGGTGCTGATCGGTTTCAATTGCCGGTGCGGGGCACGTCCTTACAATCCGGAGGCGCCGGCTAAACGCGAACGTTTTACCTATGACGGCCAACGATTGATCGGCATTCGTTTTATCTGCCCGGCGTGCAAACAGAGTAGCGATCTCTACTTGAATCCATTGTTTGAGAACGATGCGACCAACTGGGCCAACGTTCCGAATTGAAGATCAAATCCCAGACTCTTCGCTGTGAATCTTCAACCCGCGAGATAGTTGTGAACTGATAGTTTGCCATTTCACTTTAGAACGGTTGGGAGGAGGAAGAGCAGCGCAACAAGTACCTCCCTAGAAAAGTGTAGCTCACATGTTCAACGCCTTCCCCACACTCGGGTCCTTCCTGACACGCCAGATCTTCGAATCCAGGTAATAGTGAATGAATGCATAGCCCCAGAGAAATGAAATGCCGAGCTGGATCAGAAACGATCGTTCACTGACACCGGCGCTGGCGTTTTGAAAACTCATATAACCCAGAACCTGGCGCGGACCCTGGTAGATGATGCCAAAGAGAACTCCAAACGCGATGTAGTAACCAACTCGACGACTGATCAGTGAGGCGGCGCCATACTTGAGTTGTGGAGAGACCTCTAAGTGGGAACCGAAACTCTCCTTGAGAGTCGGGCTACCGCACCCATCACTGTTGTATTTCTTGTTATGAAACCAGATGAGTCGATGGTATTGAAGGTTGTGATAGATGGTTAGGATCGCGACGATGGCAATGGGCTTGTGCGGCATCGGCGTCAGCAACACTATCCAGTGCATCGGAATCGCCGCTGCCAGTAACAAATACTTGGGAACATTCAGCGAGTCACCATTGATCGCTCGCTGTACCTGCCGCGTCAGCCACATGATTGCCAGTGCAACCGTGGCGATAAGAAGGATCTTCGCTAATCCGTTGACGCCACCGCGCAAAACCTCGGGCACTCGCGACATCGCTTCCGGATCACGTGCGATAAACTCTACAAACGGATAGTTAAAAGCAAACAGCAGGAACAACCGATCCAGCGCGTTGTCGATCTTTGCGAGATCGCCATTCTTCTTCTTATACAAGACCATGAAGCCGTAGTGCTGCTTAACCAGATGGTAGTAGGCCCAGAGTGCCGCGACGAAAAAGAAAACAAACCCAGCGCCAATCCATACCATGAGTGGCCCAACTGCGAAGAACAAAAGCGATCCCCACAAAAGACGCGCTCTATTGCCACGTTCCATTCGATCGAAGTATGTTCGCGAGAAGGTACCGAAGACGTGAGGAGCGTCGATCAGGATGGCCCAAAACGCCGCCATTATTACGAGCGGCAAAATACCTTTCACATACAAAAACAGCAGCAGGTAACTCGAAACTACAGATCCGATAAACCAGATCAAATCGTCACGAGCACTGATTATCCAACGTAGCGAGAGAACACTCGCGGCCGGCCTGGTTGAGATCTCGACGCTGGCAGCCATGTGAATTCATCCGTTGGCGGTGTTCGCCTTCACTTTCGCAACACAAAGTCCGGAGACGCCAAAAGGAAAGTTCATGAAACGCAAGATACTACTTTCCGCCCCGAGGAGCTGGCCCAGGATTCCATTGAACGCAGAGATGTTGATGTTGTTCTCGCTTTCCGTTTTTATTCCAGTAAGCTGCATCAATTTCCTGATCACGAGAATGGGTAGAAAGAAAGTAATGTTGGCGTACGTCGACCTCTCTATCTCGAATCCCGCTTGCTCGAGTACTTTTCGCAACTCAGACATACGGTACCTACGACGGTGATTGCTAACGTCGTCCTGTAGCCCCCACAAAAACATGAACGTCGGAACAAACAAAAGTACTCGTCCATCGGGACGAAGCACGCGACGGAATTCACGCAATCCCGCGAGGTCGTCGTCCAGGTGTTCAACTACATCCAGGGCAGTCACCAGGTCGAACGCTCCGTCTTCATAAGGAAGTGCTTCGGCAGCACCAAGTTTGACCTTTTCGAGTCCACGTTCCTGACAAAAAGTAAGCGCGTCTTCCGAGACATCGACTCCCTCGGCATCGCCATACTTCGAAAGCATCAACAAGTTAGCTCCCGTCCCACAACCGACGTCGAGAATCTTTGGTGTGTGGTCTTTTATGCGTGCTGTTATCTCCTCGACAAAAGCGGCGATGATTTTTCGTCGACCCTGATGCCACCAATGCGACTGTTCGACCTCGAACAGAATCGGGTAGGTATGCTCCATCATTTCCTTCGGGAGCGGGTTGCCGATGTTTTTGGTTACTGGATGTGACACTGTCTATTACTTAGCCCTCGAAATCTTTAACAGGTTTATTGCCCACCGCAATCCTTCCCCTGCAAACACAATCAGAATCGCATGCATCGGTAGCATATATCGTATCTCGGGATGTCCTACAGTCCCCGGGACAAGGTAATAGATTACTGTCACAAGTAACAGGCACGCAGTCGTCGCGTTAGAACGCAGGGCAGAATAGACACCCAGCACGGCCATTGGCAGTAGCAGATACCTCGCAACGCTTTGAACCATCCCCAGCACTGTCACGCCAAGAGCCGTAGCTCCGCCTTGCCAATTCGGCGGCAGACAT
>QHXL01000124.1 GCA_003222935.1 Acidobacteriota bacterium | reverse complement strand
CAACTACACCACCACCGAAACCTTTGCCGATGTGATCTATTCGATCCTCGCGGCCCAGGTCGTGAATAGGCAACGCCTGGTGAAGCGACGGCAGGAACAAACTTATCGATTGGATCTCATACTTGCCGGCATCCAGGTGGACAGTCTCAGTCTGAATTTCAACCGTGTCGAAGCGCGCAACGAATTACAGAAGGCCCAGGCCGAGGAGATCAGGCAGCAGATGATTTTCGAAAGGGCGCACGAGGGAATTATTTCCGCCGATGACGCAGCGCAGGAGTTGGGTTACGAGTCAGCATTCGATCCGGAGTTGTTATCGAGCAAGCCAGGTGTAGCTAAGGGGACCAGCGAAGGACTTCGGGCTAAACGCGGGTTCTCAGCTACGTTCCGCTTCGACCGTGCGGCGCAGCGGTATCGATTTACATCCTCCACGATCGAGGTCGCCAGCGAGCCGGTCGGAGCGGCAGATGACAAGGTTGTGGAGTTCAAAAAAAAAGCAGCGTAGTTGAGCTGAGAAAACTAACGGAGGCAGAAATCGATGCGTTACTCGACAGATTCATTTTCAGGTATCTCGCGCTCATCAAGCCAATCGCTGATGAGGCCCGTGCTGTTGCTGTTGCTCGCTTGCTTGGTTACCTGCGCAATGCTGACACCAGCGATTTCAGCAGCGCCGACGACTTCGCAGACGCAATCGTTGAAGAAATCAAAATCGCTTACCAGGGCAGCTTCGAGTCTGCGCGAGCTGAAACAGTCGTGCGTCGCACCACGAAAGATATCTACACCTACTATCGAGTGCGCGACACCACTCCTTTCGGTGACAGCAAAGCGCCAACTCTCAGATTTGGATCGGCCGACACCCGAGCAGTTCGCTTCTTCAACGAGCTCGATGGTCACTACTTCAGTTCGTTTGTCGACAATCGCCGACCGGAGCTCCAGAAGTTCTTTCGCGAACAATATCTCGAAAAAGGTGCTGCCCTCTTTGGACGCGAAACCACTGAATCAATCAACGACTTCCGAATCGCTGCCGGCGGCAAGCTCGACAACGTCAACGACTATGGCGTCCGCACCATCATTACGTCGAGCGTTCAGCGAATTCGAAACTACGCGCACATCCAATCTCTTCGCCAGGGAAGATTCAAGTGGGCCAGAGTTGTGGCGATTCTCGATGCTAAGACCTCGCCGGTTTGTCGATACATGGACGGCAAATTCATTCGCGTCAAGGTGGCAGCCGAAGCAATCGACCGCTTCACCAAGATGGAACCAGGTGAATACGCGCTCGATCTCTATAAGAGTGAACTGGGCAAAGCTTACGCGAAAGATCCTCTCGCCTATGTGAAGGATCGAGTTGAGGCCAACGGGGTGATTCAAGATTCGTTGGTTGCCGAAGGCAGAGGGTTTCTACCTTATCACCCGAATTGTCGATCGCGAGCTGAGGGAGTTGAAGAAGCAGTTGGTGATGAAGCACCGAAGGAAGCGTGACGGAGATGATGAAAAAGAAACAATCCCCAACTCACTGCCCTCGATGCGGAGTCAAACGTCCTTTCTACTGTGAGTGTAAAAACATTGTCGACGCCAACGATGGTGCGCTCACGGTGAAAGTAAGCGGGATACAAATCGTGAACATTAAGGGCCGGCCAAAAGACAATCAAACTGAACCTAAAGTCTTGCTTACCCTTGAATCGTCACGCGACTCCAGCCTCAAGGCTGAAGCCCAACTCGATTATGAAAGCGCGCGCAGATTGGCGAAACGGATCAGAAAGCAGACCAGGCCGTAGGTGAGGATCGAAGAATGGCAGTCATAAAGCTAAAAAACGGAGTGCAGTTGAAAGAGCTCAGGCCGGGTCGGGCGAGTGTGAATCTCTCTATTCCGTTTGGCGCTTCGTATGTTGCGCCTGAACCTTCGCCTGAGGTTCTCAGTGCAATGGCCAGCTTCACTGCGGCGCGCCAATCGCTTCAGCCCGGCGCGGCCGACTCGATCAATCCTGGTCTAACTTTCAACGACGTCAAGCCACAAGAGACTGATTACATCTTTCCGAAGTTTCGCGCGTTGAGTGCAGTTTTGATTCCGGGCTACTTCATCGATTTCTCAAAGGCGAATGTGCTGAAAGATTCGATGCCGTTGCTGGCAGAGCAGACGCTCTATTGCGATCACATCTACTGGCGCACTCGTGAATGGGTTGGCGCGGTCAACCAAGTGGAGTGGGACTCAAAACTAGATAAGGCCGGAGCTCCCGGTATCAACTCGGAAATGAAAGTCGACTGGCGTAAGGCACCCGACATTGCGCGTGGTCTGTTGATGAAACCACCGGCGGTGAAAGCAGTGAGCTGCACAGTTGATTTCGACTGGGATGCGTCGCATCCGGACTTGCTGGAAAAGAGGATCTTCTGGCAGTCGCTGGGCGAAGAGGTTGACGGTGAGATCGTCCGGATTGTGGTGACGAAGATCACCGATTACTACGAAGTGTCATTTGTCTACAAAGGCGCGAACCCTGGCTCGAACGGTTTGTTGCCTGAAGACGAAGCTGATGAAGAATTTGCTGCTGGTGGTGAACCAGCGAAGTTAAGCGGCCAGCCCGCTTCCAAACTGAGTTTAATTTCGAAGGAGAAGAAAACGGTGAAACTTACTGCTGAACAGAAAAAGCTGCTCGGACTGGAAGCGCACGAGGGCGAAGAGATTGCCGACGCGATTGTTTTGGCGGCCGTCGACACGCGCACCAAATCTCTCGAAACACTGACGGCGTCAGCTAATGCAATCGTCGATGCTGACCGCGCGGAAGTGTTGCGACTCGCGACGATCGCCGAGGGTGACAAGGATGGAAAATTGTCTGAAGCACTCCAGACGATGCTTTCGAAAGCTGATGCTGCACAACTGCCAGGCTTGAAGACTCTTTACGCGGAACGCGCTGAAGGAAAGTTCACCAAGACTTGCCAGAAATGCGGAGCTGCTGCATTGGCAACACGCAGTTCTGTCGAAGCGCCCGAAGAAGGGAAACAAGTTCAAGAGTTCGCAGACGACAGCCTGCTTTAGTTCTTGAGCCGAATGGCCACTGACAACTGAACAACCGACTTAGAGGAGAAAGAAATGTCCAACAAAATCAGAGCACGAGTGGAAGGTCTGGCAGTGCCGGCGGTCATTCACACGGCAAATTTGCCCCAGGATACGGCGCTGAAAATCACTGGAGATGCGACGGTCGACAAGTCGACAACTGTCGATGACAAGATCGTCGGCGAGCTGCGAGTGCCATCACGAACAGCTGATGGCCAGGGCACGGTTGAAACCCGCTTTCGCGCTCTTGTCGACGCCGAGTGCGATGGGGCGATCGCGGCCGGTGATTACATCAAGGCCGGTGATCACAACAGCGGCGTCCAGTGTTTCAAGAAATGGACTCCCCTGGGTGTTTCGGCCGGTCCAGTTTTTACCGGGGATCTGCCGCACTTGATCGTGGGCCAATGCTGGGTTGGTGGCGCTGACACTGAGACCGGCACGTTCCTGCTTTTCTAAGAGTAATCAGTCAGTCAGTGGCAGGAGGGCCACTGACCCGCACTGACCACTGACAACTGACTACTAAATTGTGAGGTGAAAAGATGAGTCACGGATTCAAAGGCAACATGCGCAAGATCGTTGGCGAGCTGGATGCAATGCGCGGCGATTCCAAGATGTGCCGGGACATTACGCTGCGCCAGTATCTGGCTGATCCAAAAATAAACGGCCGAGGCAGCGAGCTTCAGCCACAGCACTTGTACTCCGAGTTTGGGATCAACCCGAAGGTCACCACGGTCAAAGAAATGATGGCCGATGACGATCTCAAATGGCTGGTCTATGAGTTTGCGCGAGCTGGTATTCGCAATGGTATGGGTCTCAGCGCGCGTGATGAGCTGGCGGCGCTTCGAAAGGCTGTCCGTTCAATGGCGATCACCGGACAGCAGGGCGGTGGCTCTCGTTGGATCTCTCCGGAGATTTTCCTCGACCCGGTGCAGCGTGGGGCCATCCAGGCCGCTTTCTATAACGAGCTGATCATTCGCGAGATCAATGTGGTCAACAC
>QHXL01000123.1:984-5192 GCA_003222935.1 Acidobacteriota bacterium | reverse complement strand
AAGGCGTCGTTGAGTTGAAGAAGTATGTTTCTCTGAGTCCCGAAGGGTCGAAGGCTGAGGAGGCCGCGAAGCTGATCGAGAATCCTCGGCGCGCGCGCGAAGCTTTTGCGCCGGATTTTTCTTTGACGACTGCGGACGGTGAATATGTCACCTTGGACGATTTGCATGGCAAGGTCGTGCTCCTGGATTTCTGGGGTACCTGGTGTCCGCCCTGCGTGGCTTCAGTACCGGCGTTGCGCGATTTGCAGAAAAGGTTTTCAAAAGAGGCGCAGTTCAAAATGATTAGCGTCAGCGTCAACGACACTGACGAAGCAAAATGGCGAGGCTTTATTGAAAAGAACCAGATGATCTGGACGCAATACAACGATCGTGATCATCATGTCGCGCGGATCTTCGACGTGCACGCGTTTCCGACTTACATTCTGCTGGACGCTGAGGGCATTGTCCGTTACCGCGAAATCACTTCGAGCTGGGAGCATACCGGCGACTTGCCCGACGCGATCAAGAAGTATCTAAAGCTTACTCATTGACAGTCGCCGAACGCGGCGATAGCATCAGTTTGAAAATTCGCCCCCGCCTTTAAACTATGAAATCCAAACGCGGCAAGCGAAAGCCTTCCCTTATTAGTTCAATTCGTCGACCACTCGCGCCTCCCGGGCATCCGTTAAGCCTGGCCAAGCCGGATCCAAAAGCGCGGCCCGCCGGACGAAAAGCAAAACACAAACAGCGTCCTGAGAAACTGGAACTCGCAGACGAATACTAGCGTCTGCGGTTTGAGACCTGTGCACGCCCCTTTCGAATCCAGCACTCCTGCGTCAAAATGATGCCATGAATGACACCGGTCAAGAGTTCATTGCGCGTTCGCGTTACCACTTCATGGAAGACTTCCTGCCAAAGATTGAGCGCTGCCTCGAACGGCTCAATGACGAACAGATTTGGTGGCGTCCGAATGAACAATCAAACAGCATCGGCAATTTGATATTGCATCTTTGCGGCAATGCGCGGCAGTGGATTGTGTGTGGCGTGGGGGGCGCGGCTGACGCGCGCAATCGTGATGCCGAGTTTGCGCAGCGTGACGGGATTGGGCAAGCCGACCTTCACGCTCTCTTGAAACAAACACTTTCCGACGTTGATGCTACCCTGGCGCGGTTAGACGCGAATAAGCTTCTCGAGTTGCGAACCATTCAGGGGCTGGAAGGCACAGTGCTCGCCGCGATCCTGCACGTGGTCGAACACTTCTCCATGCATGCGGGACAAATAGTAATGCTTACGAAGCAATTAACCGCGCAGGATCTACACTTCTATGACTTGTAGCGGTGTGCGAAATCGTGGCATTTGTTTCTCCTACGGCTATGACTTACGGGCGAACCGATTGACCTTGGAATCATAAACCACAAGCCTCAAGCTAAAGGCTTGGGTAGCGCCGACTGGCGCCAGTTGAGTCATCCGAACCTGAACCTTGACAATGCGGGACTCGGAAGAGTAAAAGGAGCCCACGCGGCACCAGTACAAGGGGGTGCGGAGACATCACTAGAACTGTCCAGGCCTTCTTCCACCGACTCGTAATTCTTTTCGACAAGATCGCTTGGGCCCCTCTCCTGACCCTCTCGGCTTTAAGACAATCGTAACTGGGAATTCAGATCAAAGTGTCCGAGGTTGATCCCCTGTGATTAATCAACCTGCAACGAAATCCGGAGGTAAGAAGACACCTTTTGAAGGCAGTTCTTTTTCCGCCCCGATTCTTTCTCTCCCCAAAGGCGGCGGTGCGATAAGAGGCATCGGTGAAAAGTTTTCTGTCAACGCTGCTAACGGTAGTGTTTCCTTCACCATTCCAATTTTCACAACTCCCAGCCGCTCAGATTTTTCTCCCAAGCTTTCGTTGCAATACGATTCCGGGTCAGGGAACGGACCTTTCGGATTGGGATGGAGCCTGTCAGTTCCCTCGATAACGCGGAAAACGGAGAAAGGACTTCCGAGGTACTGGGATAGCGAAGATTCGGACGTCTTCATTTTGTCGGATTCCGAGGATCTGGTTCCATCCATGTCCCCAGAGGGAGACAAATGGACAAGAGACGAGGCGGACCGGAATCTGGACCAGCGAGCATACACTGTCCGACGTTATCGGCCGAGAATTGAGACACTCTTTGCACGCATAGAGCGATGGAAGGACCGAGAGACCGGTGAAGTCCACTGGAGATCGATTTCAAGAGAGAATATCATCAGCATTTATGGACGAACTCCAGCTGGCAGGGTTTCTGATCGTAACGATAGCTTGCGCGTGTTCAAGTGGCTCCTTGAAGAGAGCCATGACGACAAGGGAAATCAGATCGTTTACGAGTACAAGCAGGAGGATCAAGAGAATGTAAATCGATCCTCCCCTCACGAAGTGAACCGGCTCGATAATAGAGCAAGTAACGCGAACTGTTATTTGAAGCGCATAAAATACGGGAACAAGGCTCCGGGCGCGAAGGACGATTGCCTGTTTGAGGTTGTTTTCGACTATGGAGAACACGACAGGAAACAGCCATGGCTAAATGAATTTTCCAAGTGGCCCTGTCGACTTGATTGTCTCTCCAGTTTCCGAGCCGGTTTTGACATCAGGACGCGTCGCTTATGCCGGCGGATACTGATATTTCATAACTTCGCCGACGAATTAGGCAGCGATCACTGTTTAGTTCGATCCACTGATTTCGACTACGACGAGAATCCCGTCGCCTCCTCCCTCGCTTCCGTTACTCAAACCGGATATGTCATGGACAAACAGAGTGGCGTCTATCGAAGCAGATCGTTTCCAAAACTCGAATTCGCATACAGCCCCTCGACGATCACTCCAGAGATCCACTTTTTCGATTCGGAGAGTTTGCAAAACTTGCCTGTGGGCTCGGACGGAACCCTATACCGCTGGCTCGATCTGGATAGCGAAGGGATTTCCGGGATCCTTACCGAGCAAGCAAATGCCTGGTTTTACAAACGTAATTTGGGTAACGGGCGATTTGGTCCCGAAGAGCGGCTGCCCACACACCCTTCCATGTCCGATCTAAATAGCGGCCGCCAGGAGATATTGGATCTGCAAGGAAACGGCAGGAAGTGTTTGGTTCAATTCAGTCAGCCCGTCGCCGGCTACCACGAGCGCGACGTGAAGGATCAGTGGGGACCGTTCAATGCCTTCACCCTTAATCCGAATGTTTCCTGGAATGATCCTAATCTCAAACTGATTGACTTGGATGGCGACGGTTTTTCGGACCTACTAATTTCCGACGAAGAAGTCTTCCGTTGGTTTCCATCGCGTACGAAGGAGGGGTTCGGAGCGGCCGTAACTGTGCCTAAGGCGGCCGACGAAGAAAGAGGCCCGCAACTTGTCGTTGCTGATTCGACGCACTCAATCCATCTGGCGGATATGTCAGGTGATGGCCTGACAGACATAGTACGCATCCGCAACGGTGAAATCTGTTACTGGCCCAATATGGGTTATGGTCGGTTTGGACCGAAAGTGACGATGGCCGCGCCGCCATCCTTCGATAATCCAGACCAGTTCGATCCGAAGCGAATCCGGCTCGCCGACGCCGATGGCTCGGGCACGACAGACATCATTTATTTGGGCAGAGACTCCGTCATGCTCTGGCTTAACCAGGCCGGCAACAGTTGGAGTGATCCCCAGACAATATCCAACTTCCCGCTGACCGATAATCTATCGTCGGTGACGGCGGTTGATCTCTTCGGGAATGGAACTGCGTGTCTCGTCTGGTCAACGCCTTTGCCTCGAGCCGTTGAGCAGCCCATGCGTTACATTGATTTGATGGGCGGTCACAAGCCTCACTTATTGACATCGATAACCAACAATATGGGGAGCGAGATCAGGCTTCGATACACAGCCTCGACCAAGTTCTATCTTGAAGATCTGGCAGCGGGAAATCCCTGGATTACGAAGTTACCCTTTCCGGTCCAGGTTCTGGAACGAGTAGAGACACGGGATACCGTGAACGATACCCAACTCGTTAGCTCCTACAAGTATCACCACGGCTATTACGATGGCGTCGAGCGCGAGTTCCGAGGGTTCGGCTTAGTCGAGAGTTGGGACGCGGAATCATTTGAAGATCTGGCGGGCGCGGGGTCATTTCATGTCGCGCCGATTCACACGAAAACATGGTTTCATACTGGAGCTTGTGCCGGTCGCGAGGATCTGTCTCGATACTTTGCCCAGGAGTATT
>QHXL01000123.1:0-923 GCA_003222935.1 Acidobacteriota bacterium | reverse complement strand
GATGGATCAGCCAGTGCTCAGCATCCTTACAGCCTCTCAGAGCACAATTACCAAGTCAGCTTTGTGCAACCGGCGCTCGACAACCGTCACACGGTGTTTTTTGCCAGTGACTGCGAGACTCTTCACTTTCATTACGAGCGCAATCCGAAGGATCCCCGCATCGCCCACCAGGTTACACTTGAGGTGGATGAGTTCGGCAACATCACGAAGGCGGCGGCGATCGGTTATCCTCGCCGCCCGCCGGCTGAAGACCAACCGCCACACCCGCTGGAACAGACTGTAACCCTCATCACCTACACCGAGAATGTGTTTACGAACAAATCTCACGAAGCAGATTGGTGCCGGATCGGAGTGCCCATAGAAACGCGCAGCTATGAGTTGACCGGAGTATCGGGAAAGGGCGCCAGGTACACCGTCGAAGAGGTGCAGAAGGCCAGTTCAACTGCCGCGGAGATCCAGTATGAGATTCAGCCAGATCACAAGTCACCGCAAAAACGTCTCGTCGAGTGCATTCGCACTCTTTATTACAAAGATGATTTGTCAGGCGCGGCATCCCTGGGAGAGGTGGAATCGCACGCGCTGCCCTACCAGAGCTACAAGCTGGCGTTCACGACCGAGCTTCTCGCCAAAATCTATGACGGTCGCGTCAGCGACAGTTTGCTCAAAGATGAAGGCCAGTATCTCAAAGGCCAGGACCTGAAAGATCGAAAGATCTTCCCCGAACACGATGATGATCTGTGGTGGATCCCATCAGGCAGACAGGTCTTCGAACCGGCGAAATTCTATTTGCCGATAAAATTCATTGACCCATTCATCGAGTCGCGGGGTTTGGCTTATGCGACCGAATACGATGCTTACTCACTGTTAGTGAACGAGAGCACTGACCCATTGGGTAACGCCGTTTCGGTAGTAAACAACTATCG
>QHXL01000034.1:4953-5436 GCA_003222935.1 Acidobacteriota bacterium | reverse complement strand
ATCGATTCAGTACCCCGCGTATTTATAAGGTCCGCAAGTTCAATGTCCTCGGTGTACTCAGTTCGAGTCAGTGTGACCAAACCGCTAACCAGTTGTTCTCGAGATGAACCTTTGATCTCAACGTCAGCGTCCAGAGTGGATCGGAAGTTTTCGGGGAACGGAACGGTAATGTCATCCGCACGCAGGTTGATGCGAAATCCTGCGACGGTGAATCCTTCAAGCAATGCGCCACCTGTTGCTGTTACACGGCCGCCACCGAGAGTTCCGTTCAACGAGTCGATCTGAACCTGCGCCGATGTAAAACGAAGAGAGGCTGCCAGATTCGAGACCGTCCAACGCTCGTTGCCAAGCAGTAATGAAACGGAGGAGCCATTAAGTGAGGCAGTGCCAATGATCCGTGGATCTTCGAATGAGCCACTTAGTCGAACGGCAACTTCAGCGGTACCCGATGAAAAGAAATCAGGTGAGACTCCGTTTAAGACC
>QHXL01000034.1:585-4900 GCA_003222935.1 Acidobacteriota bacterium | reverse complement strand
GCCACTAGCACTCGCAATAGTGCCATCGAGCGTAATGTTTGTGCCTGGCCCAGTGAAGCGCGCACTGTCGAAGACGATCTCGCCAGGAGCAAAACGAACCACTAACGGCGTGACTGCGGTTAGCTGCACGTCCTGGGCACGAAAACTCAATTCTGAGAAAGTTGCTGTTCCCGTGAGGCCCGCAGCTGAGAAGTAACCATCTTCATCGAGCAAGTCTCCGCTTGCCTTGATCGTTCCATTCGCAACACCTGAGATTGGCAGCGTGCTGTTGGGCAACAGAATCCGAAAAATATTTGTCAGGTCGGCATTTGTCAGGGTCGTTTCGACTGTAGCCGGCAATCGCTCGCCGGCGAGATTGATTTGAGCGGCCACGATCTGCGGCTGACCTAAAATCCCGCTCGTCAGTGTGATGTTTAGTTGTTTGTTCTCGGTTCGCCCAACAAGCGCAATCGATCCGGCAGGACGACCGTTGATCGTGACGTCGCTCCCCTTACCATCAAACGTGATTTGGTAAGACGAGAAGTCCGATTCTGAAAGGTTGCCGATAACATGCGCAGTAAAGTCAGCGGTTCCGGCTATGACGGGAAAGCCCGGGCGATTGGTCAACACGCTTAGCCTGGACAACGCAACCCCTTCGGCCTTGCCCTGCAGGTCGAACGACTTGGTAGCCGTGTTGAGAGTTCCACTTGCGACTATATGACCTGCAGCAAGGCGAACGTCGACACTTTCAATGTTGACATTGGTCCCATTGAATGTTGCGCGCGCCGTCATGCCTTCGAGTTGTTCACCGGCGAGAATGCCTGGTCCAAGGCGAATATCCGCGCTGCCATTCATCGCGTTTGGAATGCCCGCGATCTTGATGGTGCCTGAAACATCAGCCTGGGTGTTCGCTGAGGTGATTGTTGAACCCGAAACTGGGGATCCGCCGGGTAAACTCGCCAGGAGCGTTGAAAGAGTACCTGCGTTAGCCCTGTCGAGCGTGGCTTCAAGGGATGTGTTGTTCTCACCCGTCCGTGGTGCGACCAGGGAAAACTGAGCGCCACCGCCGTCTCGTTCACTTAACACTCCATTTGATACTCGCAACTCGGTTGAGTTCATCGCAATCGTTGCCGATAGTGACCCCAACTCATTGCCATTCACGGAGAGTGTACCGAGCGAGAAAGTGCCATTAACGTCCGGTGAGTCGAGTTTCCCGCGGATGTTTCCGTTGAAAACTAGTTGGCCGGCCAATCCAATGCCGTAGGTCTCCAACTGCCGTTCCACTTCGGGGAGAAGTCCCGAGGAAACTACTACTGTCTGAAGCTCGGTCGCGTCGGTTGAGTTGAGGGCAACTTGAAGATTCGAATCACCTTCAAATGTGAACTGACCGGTTGCTTTCAGCGTTGTCGCCGGAGTTCGCAGATCAACTTGCTGAATATTGAACGTTCCGCGATCCGCCGTAACGGAAACATCGCCGGTAATCGGTATCCGATCCGCACTCGTGTCTCCTGCCTCCGCCCTAAGTTGAGTCGTCAATGTGCCTGAGGCAAGTTTGTAATTCATGCCGGGAAACGTCAGATCGACATTTCCGGTTGCGCGGCCCGTCAACGGCACGGCACTTCCCGCTATGGCCGTCAGTGGTCCAGCAATGTCAAGACCGTCAAACTGTCCAACTACGTGTGATGAACCACCCCGCGTCAGCGCAATACGAGCGTTTCCACTCGCTCGTCCTTTGAAAACGTCAGCAACAAAGTTATTGAGCTGAATCTCGCGACTGGTAGCCACGACTTTCGCCGTAGCCTGGCCCATGTTCATCCGGCCGAGCACGCCGCCGCCAATACTGAGGTCAGCGCTTGCTCGATAACTTCCCGAGGGTTCGACTACGAATACTGGTCGGGTAAGCTTTACGTTTTCGGCCTGGCCGTCAGCTAACTTCACTGTTCCAGCGTTAATGTCGGCAGTAGACCCTTCGATGCGACGATTGCGAACTGATAGTTTGACGCCGGCAATGTTCAACGCACCAATTTCCGCTCCGGACGCTGAGGTCGCTCCGACTTGAACATTCTTGACGACTACACTCGTAACCCCGCCCTTATCCACAACATCAACGTTGTTTGCTGTGACGCCTTTTACCGTCGCGCCCGAGGCTGAAATCGCTCCGGCTTTAACGGTCGCTACATTGGCTGTTGTGACGTCGTTCTCGCGTCTGACTCGCAGGTCGGTGGCAGTGATTCCATTAACTTTTGCACCAGAAGCACTCAAGCCGTTTGCGTTGAACTGACGGGCCGAGGCAGTTAACACACCTTCGTTCATCTCGGCGCGAGCGTCGCGCAAAATCAAACCCGCGATTGTCGTCCCGTAACTCTTTTCGGCCGCTGCACGGAGTTCACCAACCCATTTAAAGTTGGTGCCGGATCCCATGACGTTGCCCGCGAGTTGGAGTGAATCGATCTCGAAGTCACCAGACGACAAAAGATCTGCGACAGCCTTCCCGTTAATTTCGTACGACTTTCCCTGGACCGAACCCTTCGCCGTCACATTCAAACCCTGCAAGCGCATGCCGTCAGCCGCCAGTGCGTCGGATTTAATACCGCCTTCGATCTTGAACTGATCGCCCTCGCCAGTAACTGTTCCCGAGAAGTTGCCGATCCCTCGAAGAGTCGCATCGGTTTCGAAGGTGTCGGAAACCTGCGTGAGATCAACTGTGGAAGTAATGTTCATCTGGTAACGAACGGCTCGCCAATCGTCCATCGTGCCAGTCAAATGAGCTTCTGCAAGTGGTGACTTCAGAATCAGTTCCTGGATTTCAGCGCGAGTTTGATTAACTCGACCACGAGCGTTTAGATCGATGTTGTTAATTGGCCGCCCATCGTACGTGAAGCTCGAATTAGTCATCGCAAAGCTGACTGTATTCATCCGACTCTCCGCAGGAGCGTTCGGATCGTCAGGTTGGATCGTGGCTGTAAGGTTTTTGGCCTCGCCTGATAACTCGTGTTTCAAGTCGCCGTAGTGGACCACGCCGTTTTTGATTTCGATGTGGGCCGTTGAGTAGGCAAAGAGAATTCGTTTGTTGGGTTCGGGAGGAGGTATATGAATGTTGCGGAAGTTTGAGCGACCTTGTTCGTCAAACTTCACCCACGCTTCGAATCCTTCAATCTTCAGATTTTCAAGATTGATGTTGCGCTGGAGATTCAACGCGTAGAGGTCTTCGATACGAATCGTCGCCGTCAGACGATCGATCTTACCCAGTTGTTCGCCGGTAGCCGCGTCGTACAGTTCGATGCCCGACATCTCAACGAGTCGGGGTGGAAAGCCCGAGTGAAACTCCTTAATCGTCGCGCGGATGCCGTAGTTGGCGAAAGTGTTTGTGATCTGACCCGCAACATAGCGGTCGACATACCCGAACCGATAAAGGAAGAGCACCAGCACAAGAACTGCAAGAATTCCGACACCAATGATTAGCCCCGCCAGAAAAGCATGGCGGCGTGTGAACCGGCGCCAAACGCCTCGGCGCTTGTGCTCGTGCGAAGGGGGCCGTTCCTGACCGTCTCCCGAATTTTTCCGATCGTCTACAGTCATAACCTATGGGCCGCCGAGCGACTCGAGGGAAGAGCTGAATTCTAGAGGGAGAGACCCAAAGTTGAAAGAGCCTTAAGGTATTCCCAACCGTCGGGCTGCAACTCGTGGTCCAATGATTCTAACAGGAACCCGACTCCGCTCCGGGGTTGAAAAGCGACGGAGTTTGGTTCGTGTCGGATGGTCGAGACACTTAAGAGCGTTGCTCTCGATTGTTAGGCTCTAGTTGATCTTTAAGCGATGCCGGTTCGCCCAAGGGAACATTGCCAACAACTGAGAGTTCAAACCCCTCGAGTGCCGCTACTTTCGGGGGATGATTCGAAAGCAGAAGGATCTGTCGTAAACCTAAATCGTGGAGAATCTGCGCCCCCACTCCGTAGTCGCGGTCGACTCCGTATCCTGTTTCCAGGCTTGCTTCCCGCTTATTCAAACCGCTTTCCTGCATACGCGCGTAAGTGCGCAACTGGTTGACCAAATCCAGGCTGTGTTCACGTTGCCGCAGATAGAGGACCACGCCCCGGGCGTCGGCCGCGATCTTCTCGAGTGCAGTGTGAAGCTGAAAACCAGTGTCGTCGATCAGTGAGCCAAACATATCGCACGTCACGTTTTCAGTGTGCACACGCACCAGCACGGGATCATCGCCCGTTACATTTCCCATCACCATAGCGAGATGGACGTCGCCATTCACGATGTTCTCATAAGCAATGGCCCGGAAACGTCCGTAGACAGTAGGTAGATCAGTTTCGACAATTCTTCTGAC
>QHXL01000034.1:0-470 GCA_003222935.1 Acidobacteriota bacterium | reverse complement strand
AGTCGTGCCATCGTCCCGTCTTCGTTCATGATTTCGCAGATGACACCCGCCGGGTAAAGCCCAGCAATGCGAGCGATGTCTACGCTTGCTTCTGTTTGACCCGGGCGCATGAGCACGCCGCCATTTCGAGCGCGCAGTGGAAAGATATGACCGGGCCGAGCGAGATCCTGCGGTCGCGACTGGGGATCAACTGCAGTCAGGATGGTTGTCGCCCGATCTGATGCCGAGATACCGGTAGTGATTCCTTTACGAGCGTCGATGGAAACCGTAAAGGCTGTGCCGAGAAAGGAAGTGTTGTCAGCGACCTGTGTCGTGAGGTGAAGTTCGTCGCAGCGATCCTCCGTGAGTGGCAGGCAAATCAACCCGCGAGCATGACGCGCCATGAAGTTGATGATTTCCGGGGTCGTCTTTTCTGCCGCGCACACCAGGTCGCCTTCATTCTCGCGATCTTCATCGTCAACAATAATGAT
>QHXL01000033.1:8863-13098 GCA_003222935.1 Acidobacteriota bacterium | reverse complement strand
GTCTTTCGTCGAGACACTCCGGATCCGACACACAATCCAATGTTCTACCAGGTAGAGGGCCTGTGTGTGGATCGTGGGATTACGATGGCGCATTTGAAAGGAACTGTCGGGGAATTTTTGCGAAGAATGTTTGGCGCCGACACGGTCACACGTTTTCGGCCTTCGTACTTCCCGTTCACTGAACCGAGTGCAGAGTTTGATTTCAGCTGTTTCAAATGCAAGGGCAGCGGTTGTCGTATTTGCAAAAACTCGGGCTGGATTGAGCTGGGCGGATCTGGAATGGTTCACCCGAACGTTTTAAGGACCGTGGGCGTTGACCCCGAGGAGTATTCCGGGTTTGCGTTCGGTTTAGGCATCGATCGCATGGTTGGATTGATGTACAACCTCGACGACATAAGGCTCTTGTTCGAAAACGATGTGAGGTTTCTCGAGCAGTTTGAATAAAGAATGAAGTCACTGGTCTGTAGTCCGTAGTCAGTTGTAAGTTCCGCTTTAACATCAACTGACTACTGACTACTGACTACTGACTACTGACTACAAATGCTAATCAGTCACAATTGGCTTCGTGAGCTAACCAACACTCAGCTGACGCCGCAGGAATTGCGCGAGCGGCTGACCATGGTAGGTCTGGCTATCGATGCCGTCGAAGAACAACCAGCCGATTCGGTTCTTGACGTCGAGGTACCATCCAACAGGCCTGATTGCCTTTCGCACGTTGGTATTGCTCGCGAAGTCTCTGTCATCGAAAGCGGTCAACTGTCCCTGCCGGCAGAACAGCCCGCCAAAACCGAAGGCAAGGCTGGCTCTTTTACTTCTGTTGTAATTAACGACCCTGATCTCTGTCCTCGTTATGCCGCCCGACTGGTGCGAGGTGTGAAGATTGGACCATCGCCGGAATGGTTAGCTAAGCGTTTGGAAGCTATCGGACAGAGGCCGATCAATAACGTCGCGGACATCACTAACTACGTGCTTCATGAAATCGGTCAACCGCTTCACGCTTTTGATTTCGCCAGGTTGGCTGATCGCCGAATCGTTGTTCGGCGAGCTGCATCAGGCGAAAAACTCAAGACGCTGGATGGTATCGAGCGGGAGTTGACCAGCGACATGCTTGTGATCGCCGATGCGGAACGGCCAGTAGCCCTGGCTGGCATTATGGGCGGCGAAGATTCGGAAATCTCAAACGAGACCACAGACGTACTAATCGAGAGCGCCTACTTCAATCCCGACTCGGTAAGAAAAACTGCACGCAGCCTTGGTATGGACACTGAAGCCTCACGCAGGTTCGAGCGTGGAGCAGACCGCGAAGGTGTTTTGCGAGCTCTGAGGCGTTGCGTTGAATTGATCTGCGCCGTTGCAGGAGGTGTTGCAACCGAAGATGCCATCGATGTCTATCCGGATCCGACAAGTGCAACGGTCGTGAAGTTTCGCCCTGCAAGGGTTACTGAACTTACCTCACTGTCGGTTGAAACGGTGGAGATGAAACGAATCCTTGATGGACTGGGTTTCGAGTTGATTGGTGAGTCAGCTGACAGACTTGATTACAAGGTTCCGTCCTGGAGAGTTGATGTTGAGTTGGAAGAAGATCTCGTCGAGGAAGTTGCACGTCACACTGGCTACGAAAAGATCGCGTCAGAACTGCCACCGTCCGATTCAGCTGGCGAATATCATTCGACGGAGATGAAGCAGCGGCTCTTGCGAGTCGCTTTGAACGGCCTGGGTTACGATGAGGCGATCAACTTCAGTTTCATCCAGCATCAAGAGGAGTTTGAGCTGATCCCGGCATTTGCGGGCAATGGCGCCACCCAACCAGAGCTCAGCAATCCAATACTTGAAAATGCATCCTCGATGCGTTCGACTTTGCTGCCGGGGCTGTTAACTTCGCTTCGCCACAATAATAATCACGGTATCAGGGACGTCCGTTTGTTCGAAATTGGGCGGATTTTTGCAACTTCTAAACCCGGACAGTTGCCCGAGGAAACCAATTCGCTCGCCATGATCGCGACTGGCGGAGTGGTTGAGGAAGCTCGCGCGCTTGCAGCTCGCGAGTTGGATTTCTTCGATCTTAAGGGTGCCCTTGAAACTGCGGTCGCTCGCATGTACTTAAAGCCTTTGTCATTTTCGAAAGCTGATGTGAAACATTTGCGATCGGGTCAAGCGGCAAAAGTTAGTACTGAAGACGGAACTGTCGTCGGTACGGCCGGACGATTGTCTGAAGCAATTGCGTCAGCTCATAAATTTCGTCAACCGGTGTATGTACTTGAGTTGGACCTATCCTCCCTCCTGGCTGGTCCAACAAAAGAGGTGCACTACAAACCGTTGCCACGTTACCCGATGGTAGTGCGTGATATTTCGATCTTGTTGAGTCGCACCATTCAGCTCGACGAAGTGTTGGCGACCGTGGATGAGCAGAGCGTGAGTGATTGCAGAGGCGCGAGGTTCGTCGGCGTGTATGAAGGAGCGAACATTCCGGCGGACAAACGATCGTTAACGCTGCGCGTCGAATATCGATCGGATGAACGGACTTTAAGAGATGAAGAAGTCGAAGAGCGTCACGCCCAACTGACGCAGTATCTCTTGCAAAAGTTTTCAGCTGAGCAGCGGTAGCAAAATAAATCTTGCGCTATCGCAGAATGAGTCTTGCGCTAGCACGCGTGAAGTCGGATAATCAATTCGCGATTCGAATCCAATACGGCGGAGATAAAAGATGGTAGGTTTGTCGGGACTAGAGAAGTTCTCACATCTTGAAGATAAGATTTATCGGACCATCGAACTCACCAAAACGCTGCGCCAGGAAAAAGAGAACCTCGAAAAAGAACTGTCGCTTATTCACCGTGACATGGGGAACGTCTTGAACGAAAAGGAACGTCTGGAAACGCAGGTCGAGAAATTGTTGGCTGAGCGCGAGACGATCCGGATGAAAGTCGAGGCAATGCTCGACGCAGTTGCGGCGCTCGATCCTGAAATGGCGGAGGAACTTCGATGAGCGCCGGGATCGGCCAGATGCTTAACAAAGGTAGTATGGACGCCAGCACAAGCAGCCCTACCATTCGAGTCGAGATTTACAATCAGACCTATAACATTCGGTCTGACGGCGATACTGAATACATTATTCAACTCGCAGAATTCGTCGACAGTCGGATGCGAGAAATATCGTCCGGCACACTCACAGTCGATTCACTTAAGGTCGCTATTCTCGCGGCGCTTCACATAGCCGATGAGCTCCATCGTTTGAAGAATATGCACGAACAAGCTGACTCACAGCTTGCTGCCCGCAGCGGCGAATGCGCTGAAATGCTCGATAAACTATTGAAAGTGCGCAACAGTGTCGAAACTGAGCAGGGCGGGGCGAATAAACTCACACTGGGTTAATCGCAAATATTTCAGTTCTAAAATTATCTCAGATTTAAAGATTGCAGATTTCAGATTTAAATACTCCGGGCGCAAAACGCTCGGTTTTGTTTTTATGTCTGAAAATCGGCAATCGGCAATCAACAATCTGAGATCTGAAATCTGAAAATCTGAAATTCTTTTGTGTTACTATGAGCGCGGCGGAGGGAAACGTTCTGCGGTGTTCGTCACCGATGTAACGATGATTGAGCCAACGCCGTTGATTAGGGAGACCGAGGTCGCATCGCCAGCGCATTTCTTCAACGTTAAGAAATGCCAGAGGCGGCGTCATTAAGAGGTCACCCACCTGTCTATGCAGGTTCAATTACGGCGTCGGAACGACATTGCGGATCTCCTTCCGCCAAGTCCGCAAGTCGCGAAATCTAAATCGCTCAGCTTTCAAATCGAGCCATTTAAGTTTCGGGATTTGCGGCCTTTTTATTTTCTAATTACGATGCACTGATATGAAGGTACTCACCATTGGAGACGTTGTAGCAAAACCCGGCAGGATTGCCGTGCTCGAACGGATCCAGGACCTGCGCGATCAGCACAACATTGATTTCGCAATCATGAATGCCGAAAACCTCGCCGGAGGTTTTTCAGTTACGCCTTCGCTCTGTGAACAATTGTTCTCGTCGGGAATCGATGTGATGACCTCGGGCAATCACATCTTCGACAAGAAAGAAGCTATCGACTACATCCGCAAACAACCTCGACTGATCCGTCCAGCAAATTATCCTCCCGGGACACCTGGGAGTGGTTTCTGGAAAGGCGAAGTGAAGGGCATACCCGTCGCAGTCGCGAACGTCATGGGAAGAGTCTTTATGCCGCCTTCTGACGACCCCTTT